>NZ_MVPX01000120.1:0-16681 GCF_002043085.1 Gordonia sp. i37
CGCCGCGCGGTCAGTGGCAATTCGGTGCGAATGGTGTCCGGCGACGGGATCGACCGGAACGAGCGGATCCGGCGGTCCGAGGTCGATTCAGCCGAAAGAGAGCGGTCGGCGGGAGTTCGGGAGAGATCTCCGAGGGTGGTCACTGGTATGCCTTTCGCGGGTTGTGGGCCCTGGTTGTCGGCTGGGCCCGCCCGCATCGTGGTCGCCGGAAAGCCCCTGACATGACAAGAGCAGTGACCTGGTGGTCACTGCTCGGGGCTCCGGGATGTGGCGTGCGGCGCGATCAGCGCTTCATCGCAGGCTCACCCGGAGCCTCGATAAAGAAACGCCAATAGGCGCGCACGGTGCTGATCACGACAGCGAGGCTACCACGGGCCGCGGTCCGGACCCAACGACCGCCTGCGAGGCACCCGATCGGATACCCGGGCCGCCGCTCGGCAGAGCCCACCCGCTCAGCAGAGCCCGCCCGCGGAGTCGACCAACGCCGCGACCTGTGCGTCGGAGGGCTCGGCGCCCATGGCCTGCTTCATCACCGGCGCCGCGAACGTGCGCGCCGCGTCCTCGCCGCCGGTCTTGCGAACCCGGCAGACCGACGACCCGAGCGACACCGCGGTGTCGGCGTCGATGTCGATCCCCTTCGCGCGCAGCGAGTTCAGGAAGGCGGTGCGCGCGGATGTCGGCGGCGGCGCCACCGTCTCGGCGGTGCCCGCGCTGGGCAGGGTCACCGGTGTCGGTGGCGGCGCCTGGGTCGTTGCGGCGGTCGACGCCGACCCGGCGGCGGCCGACACCGGACTGGTCGCCGTCACCGAACTCACCGACGCCGACGTCCTCGATGCGTTGACGGTGGTGCCGTTGTCGGACTGGGCGCAGCCGGCGACGAACAACACCAGTCCGAAACACCCCACCCCGACCAGGGTCCACGGCGTCGACCGGTATCGACGATCCGTGCCGTCGGGGTCACGCATGGAAGAACCCTCTCGCGAAGGCGTTGTTGACCGCGTCCTGCCAGTAAGGCCAGTCGTGCATCCCCGAGACCGGGAAGTCGGTCATGACGGGCACCCCGTTGATCATCGCCTGCACGTCGAAGGTGTGCGTCAGCGCCGAGGAGAGCACCTCCAGCGGCACCCCTTCGATGATCAGCGCCGGATCGGTCAGGACAGCGCCTGCGGTCGCGGTGTAGCCCGGGATACCGCTGCCGGTATAGAGGAACAGTCGCAGTCCACGCATCTTGCCGATCTGCACCAGCGGATCGTTGTCGAGCCAGCGAGTCGACCACGGCGGGCCCCACATGGCGTCGACGTTCATCGCCGGGGTGCCCCCGTCGATCGCGGGAAAGATCATCGCGACCCGAATCGCTTCACGCACGCCGGGGGCGGTGGTGTTGAGCAGACCCGACAGCGACCCGGCCGCGTCGAAGTCGCGGTGATCGTCGGCGGCGGTGATCAACGCCGAGCTACCGCTCATCGAGATCCCCATGATCGCGTAGTGGCCCGACGGCCCGCGCAACCCGTGCGCGTCCATCACGGCGACCAGACTCCGACTGATCACACATCCCCACTCGTAGGTGTAGCTCTGCCGGCTGAAATTGTCAGGTGTGTCCCAGTTCGTGTAGAAGCTCTCGTAACCCCCAACCGGCTCAACGACATTGACGCCGCGGTCGGCGAGATCCTGGATGTGCGTGTTGTGTTCCCACCCGCTGAGATCGTTGGTGGCCCGAAGACCGTCGAGCAGGACGACGGTCTTGGTGTTCTGTGGTCGCGTCCAGGCGCGCACTTTGACCGAATTGGGCGGTCCGCCAGGGCTTTGCGTCGGCATGCCGCACGAATTGATCCACCAGGTCTGCGCCGGGGGTGCCGCCTGCGCGACGCCCTGGCCGATGACCGACAACACCCCGACACTCACCGCGGCCAGCACCACGGTGAACGCCCTGGCGCTCACCGACCGGACCGATCGGCGACGCCACTTCGCGCCCGCCCGAACACCTCTCACCATCTACCCACTCCCGTCGACAGCACTTCATCTCTGCCACAACTCATGACGACTATCGGCGAATACGCCGCCCCCGTTACCGATTTCGCGCACCGACCTCCGCGACAAATCGGACGAACTTCCCAGTGGCACAACATTTGTCACCGTCGGAGTCAACCTACACCGCCGATGGGACTGAATGGGTACACCCCAAACGTGACCATCGGTTGATACCCGACAAACCTCGATCAGGGATGGCCGCGGTCGATGAGATGACTGAGCACGATGATCGATTCGGTGCGATCGACGCCACCGGCCTGCCGGATTCGTTCGAGCGCCTGCTCGAGGTGATGCACGTCGCGGGCCATGATCCGCAGGATCGCGTCGGCCTGCCCGGTGATGGTGGCCGCACTGACGACCTCCTGAATGGGTTCCCACGACTCCTTGAGGATCTCCGGCGAGATGTTGCCGCGGCAGAAGATCTGCACATAGGCCTCGGTGGTCCACTGCATCGCCGCCGGGTCGACCACCGTGGTGAATCCCTTGATCACGCCGTCGTCGACGAGGCGGTCGACTCGCCGCTTGACCGCCGGCGCCGAGAGCCCGACCTCATCACCGATCTGCGCATAGGTCGCGCGCGCATCCCGGGTGAGACACGCCAGCACCTTCTCGTCCAGTTCGTCGAGTGCACGCAACGTATCGATCCTTCCTCGACACCGACGCACGAAATCTTCATCATGTGCGCAATTTTCGTCGATTGATTGCAACGATGCGCGAGCATACGCTCGATTCATGACGCTGACGACCCCCGATGTCTCTGTGCGCCCAGCCACCACCGGATTCCCGGCGAGGGTGGCGCGCACACGCTCCTATGCGATGACCCCGCCGACGCATTTCACCGTCACCTATGCGATCAATCCATGGATGAATCCGTCGGTCGGTGTCGATTCCGACCGCGCGATGGTGCAATGGGAATGCCTGCGCCGCACCTACGAAGCCCTCGGCCACACCGTCCACACGGTCGATGCGCAGCCGGGTCTGCCGGACATGGTCTATGCCGCCAACGGCGGCCTGGTCGTCGACGGCACAGCGATCGCGGCCCGCTTCACCTTCCCGGAACGGGCGGCCGAGGCCGGGCATTACGCACGGTGGTTCCGCACCGCGGGAATCCGTCAGGTCCACCAGACCACCGGGGTGCAGGAGGGCGAGGGCGACTTCCTCGTCGTCGGCGACCGCATCCTCGCAGGCACCGGCTTCCGCACCCACCCCGACACCCATGCCGAGATCGCCGCACTGACCGGTCTGCCGGTGATCACCCTCGACCTCGTCGACCCGCGCTTCTACCACCTCGACACCGCCCTGGGGGTGCTCGACGAGCGCACCATCGCCTATTACCCGCCGGCCTTCTCGGCGGCCTCTCGCCGCCTGCTCGCCGAACTCCATCCCGACGCCATCATCGCCAGCGATGCCGACGCACAGGTCCTCGGACTGAACCTGGTCTCCGACGGCCGTCATGTCGTGATGACCGACGCCGCACCACATCTGGAGTCGCAGATCCGTCGTGCCGGATTCGAACCGATCACCCTCGATCTGTCCGAACTCCTCAAGGGTGGTGGCGGCATCAAATGCTGCACACTGGAATTGCGCCCGGTCGCCGACGCCGGGCAGTCCGCATCGGAGGCACTCATGACCGGACCGAACACCATCGGGGCACCCCGACATCTCGAATCGTCGCCCGAACCTCATGTGGCCCACAACTATTCACCGCTGCCGGTGGTCGCGGCCACCGCGGAGGGCGCGTGGATCACCGACGTCGACGGATACCGGTATCTCGATTGTCTCGGCGCTTACTCGGCAGTGAACTTCGGTCACCGCAATCCGGAGATCGTCGCGGCGGCAACCGAACAACTCCATCGTCTGACCTTGACCAGCCGCGCCTTCGGGTCCGATCAACTCGAACCGTTCTGCGCAGCGCTGGCGGCCCTGTGCGAGAAGGACCTCGTGCTGCCGATGAACACCGGCGCCGAGGCGGTGGAGTCCGCACTGAAGGTGGCCCGCAAGTGGGGCTACGACGTCAAGGGGGTTCCTGCGGGTGCCGCCGAGATCATCGTCGCCGGCGGCAACTTCCACGGGCGAACCATCAGCATCATCAGCTTCAGCGACGACGACTCCGCACGCGACGGATTCGGTCCGTACACACCGGGTTTCGTGCGGGTCCCGTTCGGCGATGTGGACGCGATGGCCGCGGCGATCACCGACCACACCGTCGCCGTGCTCGTCGAGCCGATCCAGGGCGAGGCCGGCATCATCGTGCCGCCCGAGGGCTACCTGCCCGCCGTGCGCCGGTTGTGCACCGATCATGACGTCCTGATGATCGCCGACGAGATCCAATCCGGGCTCGGCCGCACCGGAAAGACCTTCGCATGTCAACACTGGGACGTCGTCCCCGACGTCTACACCCTGGGCAAAGCGCTCGGTGGCGGCGTACTCCCGGTGTCGGCGGTCGTCGCCGACACCGACGTGCTCGGGGTCCTGCATCCCGGTGAGCACGGGTCGACCTTCGGCGGAAACCCGTTGGCGGCAGCGGTCGGTCACACCGTGGTGCGCATGCTCGCCGACGGGACCTGGCAGGCGCGCGCCGCGGACCTCAGTGAGCACCTGCACACACGGCTGCGCGAATTCGTGGGCCGCGGCGTCCTCGCCGTGCGCGGCAAGGGTTTGTGGGCAGGCCTCGACATCGACCCGCAGCTCGGAACCGGCAAGGAGATCTGTCTACGGCTCGCGCAGTGGGGTGTGCTCGCCAAGGACACCCACTCCTCGACGATCCGGTTTGCGCCGCCGCTGGTGATCACCCACGACGAGATCGACTGGATGATCGAACGATTCGCCCTCGCACTACGCGGTTGATCACCACTCGATCCCCCGCACCTGCTCCAGTCGCCGCTCCAGGTGCCGTCGCTCTGCCGGGTTGCGTACGAATTCCAGTGCTCGAGAGAAGGATTCGACGGACTCCTCTCGCCGATCGAGCTTGTCGTACTGTTCGGCGCGGGCCGCATGCCACAGATGGTGGGTGTCGAGCCCGTCGATACGATCGAGGGCGGCCAGTCCGGCCTCCGGTCCCTCGTGCATCGCGAGAGCGATCGCACTGTTCAACGCGACGAACCGGCCGGGGGTCAACCGTTCGAGTATCCGGTAGATCTCGACGATGACACCCCAGTCGGTGTCGGCGCTGCCGGCGGCTCGTGCATGGATGCCGGCGATCAGCGCCTGCAAGCGGTAGGGTCCAACACCCGGGCGCGCCACCGCCTCCCGGAGATGGTGTTGCGCCCGACCGATCATCCCGGTGTCCCAACGGGTCCGGTCCTGGCAATCCAGAGTGACGAGACCACCGCCGTCGTCGGTGCGTGCTGCCGCCCTGGAATGCTGGAACAGCTCGAGTGCGAGCAGCCCGGCAACTTCTCCGTCGTCGGGCAGCAGCATCGCCAACGTCTCGGTCAGCCGTATCGCCTCCGCGGCGAGGTCGACGCGGACCAATGCCGGGGCATCGACCGCGGAGGCGAGATAGCCCTCGTTGAAGATCAGATAGAGAACCCCGAGGAGCGCGGCGACCCGATCGTCGAGATCGGTGGGTACCCGCAGCGGTATGCGGGCCTGGCGGATCTTGCGTTTGGCCCGCACGATACGTTGCGCCAGAGTCGCTTCGGTGACACCGAAGGCTGCGGCGATCTCGGCCGTGGTCAATCCACCGACCAGCCGAAGCGTCAACGCCGTCTGCGCCGAGAGGTCCAGTGCGGGATGGCAACACAGGAACATGAGGCGAAGCCGCTCGTCGGGAACGGCGCTCTCGTCGACGATCGGCTCCGGGCTCGAGGGGCCGATCTCATCCGCGGCCACGAGATCTCGCGCCGCCGACGCCAGCCGTCGCCGATCGGCGGCGCGCCTGCGCAGCGCGTCGACCATCGCGTTGCGGGCCACGGTGTGGATCCATGCGGTCGGGTTGTCGGGGATTCCGGTGCGGCGCCACGCCCCGATCGCCTTGAGCAACGCCTCCTGGACGCAGTCGTCGGCGAGGTCGACGTCGTCGTACCGGGCGGCGAGGAGAGCGAGCAGGCGCCCGCTCTCCTCACGCGCCACGCGGGTCACCGCGACCCCGACCGGATCGTCGGTCACGACAGCGGCTATCCCGTCGTAGCCGCGTCGCCGACCGGGGCGGGGGTTCCGTCGGGGCCCGGGACCAGCAGGATCGGGCGGATCTCGACGACGCCGAACGGGACCGGAATCCTGCCGGCCCATTCCAGCGCCGCGTCGAGGTCGTCGACCTCGATCCGGTAGTACCCGGCGAGTTGTTCCTTGGACTCGGTGTACGGACCGTCGGTCACCGTGGGCTTGTCCCCCAGGGTCAGACGCAGCGTCGTCGCCGACGCGCTGGGCTGCAGACTTCCCCCGTCGCACAGCACCCCGGCTGCGGCCAGCGCCCTCCCGTAGCTCGCGAACGCCTGCCGCATCTCGTCGAATCCGGGCTCGCCGGGTGCGGGTCGCGGAACGCTCTCGTCGGTGGTGATCGCCAGAAGATACTGCATGTCGATTCCTCTCATCGGGTGCGATCCGACGCCGTTCGCCGGATCCATGATCGCATCCGAGCGGCGCGATCACCCCTATGACGAAATGGAACGCGCACTTCGACAACTCGCCGAAAAAGAAATCTCCTGCGGCTCTTGTCGATGACGTCGGGCACCGGCAGGTGACGACTACGCTGAGTCGCGTGTCCACCGATCGCACCCGCCGCCGTGTCCTGCTCATCCGCCATGGACAGACCGAATGGTCGCTGTCCGATCAGCACACCGGTCGCACCGACATCGACCTGACCGCGAAAGGTGAGCAGGATGCCGCGGCACTGAAGGGCATCACCGAGCGCATCGGCCTGCACCAGCCGTTCGTGTTCGCCTCTCCCCGACGCCGCGCCCAGCGGACCGCCGAACTCGCCGGCCTCACCGTCGATGAGACCAGCGAGCTGTTCGCAGAGTGGGACTACGGCGACTACGAGGGGTTGACCCGCGTGCAGATCCAGGCAGATCACGATCCGACGTGGGCGATCTGGACCCACGGCGCACCCGGTGGCGAATCGGTCGCGGACATGACCAGACGAGTCGACGCCGCCGTCGATCGAGTCGAAAGTCAGCTTGGCTCAAGCGATGTGGTGGTGGTGTCGCATGGGCATTTCTCGCGGTCGTTCATCTGCCGATTCCTGCGATGGCCCATCAGCCAAGGCGCCGACATCGACCTGCGGCCCGCGGGTTCGGCCCTGCTCGCCGAGGCGGGCGGCGATCGCCGATTGTCCGAATTGCGTGGGCCCGTGGGCGAATGGGCGAAACCCACCTCGATCTGACAAGTCCGGAGGGATCTGAGAGGAGACCGGTGATGGCGACAGCAATCGTGCTCGGCGGTGGCGGTCTGGTCGGTATCGGCTGGATGACCGGCGTACTCGCGGCATTGGAGGAGGCCGGTGCGCTGCGCCTCGGAGACGCCGCAGCAGTGATCGGCACGTCCGCGGGATCGGCCGTCGGTACCGCCATTCTTCAATCAGGCTCGGCTGCCGACCAATTCGACATCATGGTGCGCGCGTCTCGACGCAATGACGAACTGACACCCGAGGGCGACGTCGCCTCGGCGCTCGAGGCGTTCTTCGAGGTGGCGTCGTCCGGCGCACCGCGCGCCGAGCGGGCCCGGCGATTCGTCGAACTGTCACACACTCACGCCGGCACGGAGCCCGGCAGCCGTCGGGCCGCGGTCCGCGGTCGCTACACCTCCGAGATCTGGCCGGAGAACCTGCAGATCACCGCACTGCGCGAGGATGGCGAGCTGACGGTCTTCACCGCTGAGGAGCGCGCGGTGCCCGACGGAGCGCGATCCGTCGCGGGCGTCGACCTGACCGATGCGGTGACCGCGAGTTGCGCCGTACCGGGGATCTGGCCGACCGTCACCATCGGCGGCGCCGAATACATCGACGGCGGATCGTTCTCACCCACCAACGCCCACCTGGCCGCCGGATTCGACGAGGTCATCGTCATCGCGCCGATGCTCGACGATCCCGATACCGTCGCCCCGCAGGTCGCGACCGTCCTGGCCGCAGCGCGCGTGATCACCCCGTCGCAACGTTCGGCAGCCGGTTTCGGAACCAACCCCCTTGATCCCGACATCCGTGGTGTGGCAGCGGTTCTCGGCTACGACGACGGCGTCCTCGCGCTCACGTCGTCGGAGTGGTCGGCGGCGATGTGATGATGCGACTCGCACCTCGCAGCCCGATCACCCCAACGCAGCGCGCAGCGCCTGCCCGTCGGTGACCGGGAGATCACACACCGTACCTCTGCACACATAGGCGGCATCGACATTCCCGACGGGCCCGCGGTCTTCCAGTAACGGCAGCGAATCCCGTTGACCGGCAACGATGATCGATCCGCCGGGCGCGACCGTCCGCGCGAGGCCGGCGAGTGCCCCGGTACTGCCCGGCGTCTGGGACACGGCGATCTGCAGTGGCCCGGCGACGCGCGCCTGTGTCACCGCAAGCCACTGGCCGGCCGAGCGCGGAAGTTTGGCCAACAGCACTGCTCCGCGGCCGAGGGTGGCGTCGAGGAGCTCCGCATAGCGCGCGGCGGGAACGGTGTCGGCCAGAGCCGACGCGGCGAGCAGGGCCTCGGCCAGCAGTGAGGCACCTGCGGGAGTGGCCCCGTCGATCGGGTCGCGGGGTCGTGCGATCAGGTCGGTACCCGCCGCGTCGTACCAGCTTCCCGGCTCGTCGGCATCGGCGAAGATCTCGATCGTGATGTCCAAGAGTTCCAGGGCGTGATCCCGATGGGAGATCTCCCCGGTCACCTGATGCAGGGTCAGCAGCGCGGTGACCAGCGCTGCGTGATCATCCAGTGCGGCAACAGGATCGCCGACGACGCCACCGAGCGAGGCCCGGCGCAGTCGACCGTCTCGGACGTGCTCGGCGAGCAGCGTCACGGCAACCTCGCGTGCGAGGTCGATCCATTCCGGATGACCGAGCCCCGTGCCGGCCTCCGCAAGGGCGGTGACGGCGATCGCGTTCCAGCCGGTGACCACTTTGTCGTCGCGGGCCGGCTGGGGCCGATCGGCGCGCGCGGCCAGCAGCCGTCGGCGCACGTCGTCGAATCGCTCTCGGACGGCTGAGGTGTCGAATCCGTCGGGGTCGAGCCGGAACTGCAGGGTCGACGTACCGTGCTCGAAGGTCCCCGACTCGGTCACACCGAAAAGTTCTGCAGCCCAATGGCCGTCGGCATCGCCGAGCACCTCGGTCAGTTGTGTCGGCGTCCACACGTAGGTCGATCCTTCGACGCCGGCGGCGTCGGCGTCGAGTGCGGACGCGAAGCCCCCGGGCACCCGCAGGTCCCGTCGTAGGAACTCCACGATCTCTCCGGTGACGCGGGTGGCCAGGGGATCGCCGGTGATCCGGGCCAGATGCGCGTACACCCGCAACAGCTGCGCGTTGTCGTAGAGCATCTTCTCGAAGTGCGGGACCACCCAGTCGTTGTCGACCGCGTAGCGGGCGAACCCGCCGGCGAGCTGGTCGTGAATACCGCCGCGCGCCATGGCTTCACACGTGCGGTGAGCCGCGTCGAGCGCCTCGGGCGTTCCGGTGTATTCGGTGTGCCGGAGCAGTGCTTCGAGCAACGCCGACGGCGGGAACTTCGGCGCTCCGCCGAATCCGCCGGACTCCCGGTCCTCGTCACCGAGGACCGTGTTCACCGCGTGCGCGAGGAGCCGGTCGTCGACCTCGAGCGCCCCGGACGGTAACGCCGCGGCATTGGCGTGCAGATGATCTCGGACCTTGCGCCCGACATCGGAGACCTCGTCGCGCCGCTGCGTCCACGCCTCGGTGATGGCGGTGAGGAGTTGCCGAAACGATGGCATGCCGTTGCGCGGCGAGTCCGGAAAGTACGTGCCGCAATAGAACGGCTCCCCGCCGGGCGTGAGAAAGCAGGTCATCGGCCAACCACCCTGCCCGGTCATCGCGACGGTGGCGTTCATGTAGATCGCGTCGATGTCGGGCCGCTCTTCACGGTCGACCTTGATACACACGAACTCGGCGTTCATCTGTGCGGCGGTCGCCTCGTCCTCGAACGATTCGTGCGCCATCACATGACACCAGTGGCATGCGGCGTACCCGACCGACAACAGGACCGGGACATCACGACGGGCAGCCTCGGCGAGCGCGCCGTCACCCCATTCCCGCCAATGCACGGGGTTGTCGGCGTGCTGACGGAGATAGGGGCTGGTCGCCGCGCCGAGCTCATTGCGCGCTGCGCTGGACTCACTGGTCATCGGTGTCCTCGCATCCGGTGCTCGGGTGTCCGACGATCCACCTGCCGGGTCAGGTGTCGGCCGGCTTCCTCGCCGTACCCGCGTCACCGATGGCGTTCACGTCGCCCAGCGACTGCGGCGTCGTGGGGCCAGCCGAATCGGTGCCCTCGTCGAAGGCCTGATCGGCTTCGGGGTGCTCGGTGTCGAAGGTCTTGGGCAGCTTGCGCAGTTGCCGGTTCATCGACCAGATGAGCAGGGCCGTGCAGATCAGCAGCAGGATGATGATCAGCAGACCCAGCGGTGAGGCCTTGCCGAACTCGGGCCCCTGGGGCTGCTGGTCGGCGGCCAGGAGCACGCTGTGCACCCCGGCGGCGATCGAAACAGAAGTCATCGGGATACCTCGCTGTTCGCCTCGACCCCGGCGAACAGATCGCTCTCGGGAATCGAGGTGGTCACCCGGGTCTGCGCCAGCTCGAACTCCTCGGTCGGCCACAGACGCTGCTGCCACTCGAGCGGGACGGCGAAGAACATCCCGTTCGGGTCGATCTGGGTGGCGTGCGCGCGCAACGCGTCGTCACGCTGGGGAAAGTACTTGCCGCACTCGACCTGGGTGGTCACCCGCGCCATCAGGTCGCCGCGGCTGGAATCCCACTTGCTCAGCCATTCCTTGAACGGGCTCTCCTGCCCGTGGCGTTCGAACTCGTCGGAGAACAGGATCATCCGGTCCCGGATGAAGCCGTGGGTGTAGTACAGCTTCGAGACGGTCCACGGTTCACCGGTCCCGGGATAGGCGTCGGGGTCACCGGCGGACTCGAACGCGGCGACCGACACCTTGTGGCACATGATGTGGTCGGGATGGGGGTATCCGCCGCGCTCGTCGTAGGTGATCATCACGTGCGGCCGGAACTCGCGGACGAGCTTCACGAGCGCTTCGGTGGGCACCTCGAGCGGCAGGGTGGCGAACGACCCCTCCGGCAATGGCGGCGGCGGATCGCCCTCGGGTAGCCCGGAGTCGACGAAGCCGAGCCACCGCTGCTGCACACCGAGCGCCGCGGCGGCCTTGGCCATCTCTTCCTTGCGAACCTCACTCATCCGCTCCTTGACGCCCGGGCGATCCATCGCCGGGTTGAGGATGTCACCGCGCTCACCACCGGTCAGCGTCACGATCAGAACGTCGTTGCCCTCCGCGGCGTATTTCGCCGACGTCGCCGCGCCCTTGCTGGATTCGTCGTCGGGGTGGGCATGCACCGCCATCAATCGGAATCCACCACCCGACGACGTCGTGACAACCCCGGTCGGCGTCGACGCGCCGGCACCCTGGGTCGACGATGTCGACGGGTGGGATTCGGCGGTGTGGGTCTCGCGCACGGTTCCTCGCCTTCGGGTCGGTACTTCTCTCATGGTAGGTATTGACCCGTGAACAGTTCAGACGGGGGCACGCCACCGGGCTCCGACCTGCAGGATCGCCCGCAGAGCGGCCCGCGGGCGACCTATCCCGTCGCACAATCGGCGTCGAGCCGTCGACTGTGGTTCATCGCACTGTCGGTGCTCGTCGTGGTCGTCGGCGTCATCCTCGCGGTCATCGGCTACCACAAATTCGCCGATCCGGACGTCTCCGGTCAGGCCACCGGATACGACATCCTCAACTCGTCGACCGTGGCGGTGCAGTTCACCGTGAACCGGGCCGACCCGTCACAGCCGGTCGCCTGTGTCATCCGCGCCCGCTCCAAGGACGGGTCGGAGACCGGACGCCGCGAGGTCCTGATCGGCCCCGGACAAGTGCAAGAAGGACACCGGGTCGAGGTGAAGACCTCCGAGCCACCGGTGATCGGTGAGGTGTTCGGCTGCTCGACCAGCGTGCCCGCCTATCTCACCGCTCCGCCGTCGGCAGGATCGGCCGGATGACCGCGACCGACACGCGTACCAACCGCGCGGTCTTCGCGACCGTGACGAGCCACTATCTACCGATGCTGACCGCGCTGTTCGTCGGGGTCATGCTCATCAGCAACATCACCGGCACCAAAGGTGTGCTGCTGTTCGACCAGTGGTTGCATCTCGATCTCGGCCCCTTTCACCTCAACGGCTTGGTCACCGACGGCGCTTTCTATCTGTTCCCCCTCGCCTATGTGCTCGGCGACGTCATCAGCGAGGTGTACGGCTTCAAAACCATGCGTCGGGTGATTCTCGCCGGATTCGTCGTCCTGCTCATCGCCTCCGCGTGCTTCTGGCTGACCATTCACCTTCCGGCGGCCCCGTTTTATTCCAATCAGGAATCGTTCAAAGCCGTCGCCGGGGTGGTACCACAGTTCTTGTTGGCCGGACTACTCGGATATCTCGCCGGCGAATTCCTCAATTCCTTTGTCCTGGTGAAGATGAAGGAACGAGCCGGAGAGCGACGACTGTGGGCGCGGCTGCTCGGCTCGACCGTCGTCGGCGAATTCGCCGACACCCTCGTGTTCTGTTCGGTCGCCGCCTCGGCGCTGGGCATCTCGACCTGGGGTGACTTCTGGAACTACACGATCGTCGGATTCTTGTGGAAGACGTTGGTCGAAATCATCATCATGCCCATCACATACCTGGTGTGCGCGTGGCTGAAAAAGGCCGAGCCCTCTTATGTGGCAGCTCTCGCGGAGGCACGCGCGACCCCGTCGTGATGTGCGTTCGATCTCATTCGCTGGTACCCTAGACGGATACACGGCTCCGCAAGGGGTCGTGTTGCTGCATTTAGAGCAGTCCACATGCCCATCGTGAAGACATCGCGACAGGGCGCGGACAACACAAAGGAGTGACCGATGACCGACACCCAGGTGACCTGGCTGACCCAGGAGTCCTACGACCGCCTCAAGGGCGAGCTGGATTCCCTGATCGCCAACCGTCCGGTCATTGCTGCGGAGATCAACGAGCGTCGTGAAGAGGGTGACCTCAAGGAGAACGGCGGCTACCACGCTGCCCGCGAAGAGCAGGGCCAGCAGGAAGCGCGTATCCGCCAGCTGCAGGAACTCCTGAACAACGCCAAGGTCGGCGAGGCACCCACCCAGTCGGGTGTTGCGCTGCCCGGATCGGTCGTGACCGTTTACTACGACGGTGACGAGAACGACACCGAAACCTTCCTGATCGCCACCCGCGAGGAAGGCGCTCAGGGCGGGAAGCTGGAGACCTACTCCCCCAGCTCACCACTGGGCGCTGCGCTGATCGACACCAAGGTCGGCGAAACCCGCGAATACACCGTCCCCAGCGGAGCGACGGTGAAGGTGACGCTGGTCAAGGCCGAGCCCTACCACAGCTGACCGGTTCATCCCGAGATCTGCGATCGCGGCCGTCCTCACCGGACGGCCGCGATCGTCGTTTCCGGGTGCGCTGATCCGGCCACGTGGCGAACGAGAACGTGTTACAACATTCGGCGTGAACCTGCATGTACGCGCACGCAGGGTCGGGGGCCTCATCGCATCCGCCGTCGTCGCGGCCGCGTTGATGGGCGCCGGACCTGCCCTCGCCACCCCTGGACCGACCTCTGCGCCGACCACCTCTGCGCTGACCTACGTGAATCTCGGCGACAGTTACTCCGCCGGTTCCGGTGTCGTGCCGACGGCACCGGGCACCCTCGAGCAATGCGCACAATCGGCCGACAACTACTCGCATCTCATCGCGCAACGGTTCGGCTATCACCTCACCGACGTCAGTTGCGGCGGCGCCACCACCGACGACTTCTTCACAGTCCAATATCCAGGCCTGCATCCACAACTCGACGCTCTGGGCCCCGGCACCGACCTGGTCACCTTCATGATCGGCGGCAACGACGGAATGGTCTTCGCCGGGACCGTGGGCAAGTGCCTCGCTGCCGCTGCGACCACCCTGGGCCGCGGCGCACCGTGCAAGGACACCTACGGCGACTCCATCGCGAATGAGATTCGGACACAGACCTTTCCGAAGCTGGTGAAGGCCATGAGGGCGGTTCGCACCACGGCACCACGTGCTCGCGTTGCGGTGATCAGCTATCCGTGGATCATGCCGGCCACCTACGAGCCCTGTCCCGCGTTCCCGGTCGCCGCAGGCGATGTCGCCTACACCTACGACATCCAGGCAACGCTCAACGACGCGATTCGACGCGCGGCCACCGAGACCGGTGTGACCTTCGTCGACGCCACCACCCCGTCGGTCGGCCACGACAGTTGCAAGCCGGTCGGGACCCGCTGGATCGAACCGATCCTGACCACCCAGCAAATCGTTCCGGTCCATCCGAATGCGTTGGGCGAGCGGGAGTTGGCCTCGATCGCTGCCGGTGCGCTGGGTCTGGGTCGCTGAGGGCTTCGCGCACAGGGATCGAGGCGTGATCAGTTCGCACCCGAACCCTGTTCATCGAGGAGTCGTCTGAGTTCTGCCTCGACTCGTGACTCGGCTGCTCGACTCTCTTGCTCCGGAGAGCGCTGATGCACTGCGGTGTCCCCATCGGGAATGAGTAATCGCGGAGTGACCTCCAGAGCCTGAGCCAGTCGGTACACCGTCGACAACTGCGGATCAGCAATGAACGGTTCCCGATTGCTGGTGTTGCGTTCCAGATTAGAGATCTGGTTGCGATGCATTCCGCTTCGATGCGCCACTTGTTCCTGCGACAGCCCCCGCTCCTTTCGGATGATGCGGAGACGATGCGCGAACGAGTCCCCGTAGGTTCCCCACTCGAGGGGTCCTCGTTCGTTCGCCGGCACGAACCCAATCTGTCCGACGCACAACGTATTGTCTGCACAACATGATGTGCCTTCGAGGAGTGTGTAGACCGTGAGAATCGACGACCTGGTTGCGGGGATGCGACTACAGGGGCGGTGGTCGGGCCCAGTTGAACTGGTCTCGGTGAATCGGCTGGGAGACTCGGCGGCATCGATCGTCGTTCGCGACGCGGACGGTTCAGTCGACGCCGAGATGGTCTTCGCCGACGAACTCGGATCGACGATCACTGCCGCTGACGACGTCGCCTCGCCATGGTCGTTCACCGCCGATCCCATTCAGTTCAAGCTTGCCGCCGAAGCACTTCGCATCCGCATGGCCGGAGCGCATGATCCGATGCTGGCGATCGCGACGAGTGACATTTCACCTCTTCCGCACCAGATCCGTGCTGTCTACGGCGAGCTGCTACCCAGAATGCCGCTGCGATTCCTCCTTGCAGATGACCCCGGCGCTGGCAAGACCGTGATGGCCGGCCTCTACGCCAAGGAGCTCATCCTCCGTGGCGATCTCGCACGAATGCTGATCGTTGCACCGGGCGGTCTTGTCGACCAGTGGCAGGACGAGCTCGACAGCAAGTTCGGGATTTCCACAACTCTGCTGTCACGAGACCTCATCGACGCCAGTGTCGACGGCGATCCGTTTGCCGCACATCCGTTTCTGATCGCGCGCATGGACCAACTGGCGCGCGACGACAATCTTCTTCAGCAGCTGGCGCACTCCGAATGGGATCTCGTCGTTGTGGACGAGGCGCACCGGATGTCCGCGAATTGGTGGGGTGGCGAACTCCGTAAGACCAAGCGCTTCCACCTCGGCCAACTACTCGGTGGCATCACCCGACACTTGCTGCTGATGACCGCGACACCGCACGCCGGCAGTGAGGACAACTTCCAGGCGTTTCTCTCACTACTCGACCCCGATCGTTTCGAGGGGCAACCTCGAGGCGGCGCCACCACCGACACATCCGGGTTGATGCGTCGGATGGTCAAAGAAGACCTACTGACTTTCGACGGCCGGCCACTCTTCCCCGAGCGCATCGCCGAGACCGTGCCGTACAGATTGTCCGACGACGAACGCGATCTGTATGACGCGGTGACCCATTACGTACGCGAGGAGATGAATCGTGCTGAACAACACTCGGATTCACCGCAGCGCCGCACGGTGGGTTTCGCGCTGACGGTGCTACAACGCCGCCTCGCGTCGAGTACGCATGCGATCCTGCGGAGTCTCGAACGCCGCCGCGACCGCCTCGCGTCGAAACGGACCGAAATGGCATCAGGCCGGTATTCGGTGGTCGAGGACGGATTGCGACTTCCCCGTCCCGATCAGTTCGACGACCCTGACGAATGGAGCGCCGAGGAGTACGAGCACATCGAGGAGGAGGTGGTCGATGCCGCAACCGCAGCGCGGACCGTCGCCGAACTCGACGTCGAAATCGCACTACTCGACGACCTCGTCGCACTGGCCACCCGCGTCCGCAACAGCGGGGTGGACCGTAAATGGGCAGAACTACGGTCGCTACTTTCGGACCGATCGCTACTCCGCGATCAGAGTGGCGCACCACGGAAACTCATCATTTTCACCGAGCACCGCGACACGTTGGACTATCTCGCGCGACAGATCCGCAACATCCTCGGCGACGACGACGCCGTTCTCACGATTCATGGCGGGGCCCCCC
>NZ_MVPX01000121.1:0-8741 GCF_002043085.1 Gordonia sp. i37
ACCTCATGATCAACTATGACCTGCCATGGAATCCCAACCGGCTGGAGCAACGATTCGGTCGCATTCACCGCATCGGCCAGGAGCACGTGTGCCGGCTGTGGAACATCGTCGCTGACGAGACACGCGAAGGACAGGTGTTCGTCCGGCTTCTCGACAAGATGGACCAGCAACGAAAGGCATATGGGGGCAAGCTTTTCGACGTGCTTGGCGATGCGTTTGCCGAGAAGCCGCTGCGCGAGCTGTTGATGGAGGCCATCCGTTACGGCGACGATCCTGCGCGTATCGCGGAAATCGAGCGCGTCGTCGATGCACAGGTCGCCGAAGGATGTGAAGAGCTGATCAGCGACCGTGCGCTTGCCCGAGAAACTCTCGGCCCCTTGGAACTCGACCGATTGCGACGCCAGATGGATGATGCAATGGCGCGGCGACTACAGCCGCACTACATCGAGGCGTTCTTCACCGACGCTTTCGGACAGTTCGGCGGACGCCTCACGCGACGCGAACGCCAGCGCTTCCAGATCAGCAATGTTCCGGCGTCGCTGCGGCAACGTCCGGTGCGGCGTGAACATGCCGGCAGACCGGTGGTCCGCGCCTACGAGAGGGTGACTTTCGAGCCACAGGCAATCGCTCGTCGGGACGGCCGACAGGCTGAATTGATGGCACCCGGTCACCCGCTCTTCGATGCAGTCCTCGACTCGACGGTCGATCGCGCAGCCGGGTTGTTGGCCGTGGGCACAACACTCTTCGATCCGCTGGACCCTTCCACCGATCCGTATGTACTGATGGCGATGACCAGCGAAGTACTTGATGGACATCGCCGCGTGGTGAGCAAACGGTTCAGCTTTGTGTCGTTACGGTCCGACGGGTCGGTCGATGATGCAGGTCCGGCACCGCACCTCGATTTGTCTCCACTTCCGCCCTCCGCAGCGACCTCGGCGTCGCAAGCGTTGGCCGAGAGCTGGATTCGCACTGGGTTGGCCGATCGGGCGATGAGTTGGGCGGCCAGCGAGGCCCAGCCCGCGCATCTCTCGGACGTACGCGACCGACTCCTACCAAGTATCGAAAAGACCTCTGCGGCA
Organism: Gordonia sp. i37; assembly: GCF_002043085.1. Classification (NCBI taxonomy): domain Bacteria; kingdom Bacillati; phylum Actinomycetota; class Actinomycetes; order Mycobacteriales; family Gordoniaceae; genus Gordonia; species Gordonia sp. i37. The sequence continues at coordinate 1,080 of NZ_MVPX01000121.1, forward strand.
GTACGTCTGCGTCTGGTGAGCCAAATCAACTATCTGGATTCCGAGGCTGCCCGAGTAAGGGAATCCCGAGCTGCGGGTCGCGGCCGACGGGCCCGGCACAGCCCAGAGTGGCTCGAATCCCGAGCTCGTGAGCTCGAGCAGCGACTGACCACACGTACACAAGAGCTAGCCCGCGATGCGATGCTCACCGCCAAACCCCCTGTGTTGACTGCAGTCATGCTGGTGATTCCGGCAGGCATGGCCGGTGGAACCGTCGCAGATTTCGCACGCGATACCGCCGTTACCGAACGACGCGCTGTCGATGCGGTATTGGCCGCGGAGATCGCGCTGGGCCGCGATCCTGAGGAAATGCCTCACAACCACAAGGGCTACGACATCAGATCCCTACCTCCCGCTGATGGGAAGGGCGCCCGCGGCCCGACAATCTTCATCGAGGTCAAGGGCCGCATTGAGGGTGCGAGCCATTTCTCGATCAGTTACAACGAGGTACTGCACGCCCGCAACACGGGCGCTCATCACCGCCTGGCCCTGGTATCGGTGTCCGATCGAGGACCTGAGTACGACCAGATCCGCTATCTCACCGACTATTTCCGCAACTACAACATGGGCGACACCGATACGGCAACCGTCATGATCGACTGGGGTAAGGCCTGGGTACGGGGTAAACCGCCGCACTGATCCAGAGGTGGCGTCACGCCCTTTCAACCAGGGGCAGGCTCGCGACCGATTCAACTACGGCGGTGGCGAATTCTGCGGCCCCGGCGTCGGCCGAACGGAGCTCGTCTCGCGCCGCTTCGAAGGCTCCAAGAACTCCGCCTCGCAGTCCAGCCAGGAATTCGCTCGCCTGGTCGGCCCCGATACCGAGTTGTCTCGCCGCCTCCATGCATTGCTTGTGCCCGATTGCCTCGAAGCGATACTCCTTGCCGATGCGCATAGCCGAGTACGTCTGGGTGTCCGACGAACGATAGGGGGCGAAGGTCGCCAGGTCGTACAGCGGCGCCATGACGACGGAGGTTGCATCGAGCAACACCGAGTAGTTCTTGATGTGAGCATCCGTGCCCTGAATCACCGTGTTGAACATCAAGCCCTGGTAGAACCCCCACGCTGCTGCGGCACGGTCAGCCACCCGCGGCAGCCCACGAAACAAATGTGCCACGTTCGCAACACCCGGACCACCGTCGAGGCGTTGGTACTTCTTGTCGGGCGAGATGGCCAGCGCCTGACCAAGATCCTCTTGGTGAAGTCGCCGCCATCGCCCGTCACGTAGTTCACGGTCGTAGCGTTCGATCACGATAGTCGGCACATCGGCGAACATCTGCACGCTGCTCGCTGCCACTCGGAGACCGACGAGCGCCGCCGCTCGCATGGTCATGTGTTCCACCACATCAAGGCGCCGATAGCCTCCGGCAAGCGGCTTGAGTATGTGCGTGGTCGGGGTGGCGTCGAGCGGCTCGGCCCAGTCCCCCTCAGGCGTGCGCAGCAGCGCCGTCTTCGGCTGTGCGCCGGCCAGACTGAATCGGCCCGCAACGTTCTCCGCGGATCGGCCGTCTCGATACTCATCGAGCACCGCCCGTAGCTGGGACACCACCTCGGCATCGCTGAGTTCGCGGTATCGGCCGCGCCCCAAGTCGGCGTCCGATGAGCCGTGCCCCTCCGGAATGATCTGCAGAGCACCCGCAACGTCCTCTCCGATGTGGGCAAGGATCGCGAACGGGTTCCCGGCACTGACCCCGAATCGTCGCGCGATCGCCTCACGGGCGGCAGGGTTATCGGTGATCAGTCCGTCGAGGTACGGAAGAACGACTCGCTTTCGATGCTCGGCGACCGCGAGAGGCATCGACAGCGATATCGGCGTGGCACCAGATCGTGAACGATAGGAGTCGGCGTAGGTGAATCGCAGGTCTCCCGACACTGCCTGAGTCAGATGCCCGCAGAGCACGCCGTCCATGTACACAGTCAGCGTGTCGGTCATGTCGAGTCTCCGACCTCGGCAGTGGGGACGCCGGCTGGGTCCGCGACGACGTCGAACCCGTAACCCAACGCAGAGAACACATCCATGACCTTGGACATGTCCACCGACGGTTTACCGTTCTCGAAACTCAGCAGCCAGCGCATCGACACTCCCGACTTCTGAGCAAGAGCGGCCCGCGACAGGCCCGACTCCTCGCGCAGGCTCCGAAGTACGATCCCGGCTTCCCGCGGCGTACGAAACATCGAACCTCCTCCGCCAGATTGCGCACGTACGTTCACCATAGGCGATGTGCACGTTCGTGCACAATCAAGCATGTGCACGATCGTGCGCATAAACTCGCGAATGACTGGACACACACCATGTTGTGCAGTTAGGTTCTAGGGCCCTGTTCCGAACGAGAGGCGGCCATGCCCGGCGACGCACAACAAGTTGGTAAGCGAAAGCTGATCGAGGTCAGCTTGCCGCTCCAGAAGATCAATGAGGAGTCCGCACGCGAGAAGTCCATCCGCCATGGACACCCCTCGACTCTTCACCTGTGGTGGGCCCGACGCCCATTGGCTGCCGCGCGCGCGGTCCTCTTCTCACAACTGGTTGACGATCCATCCTCTCGCCCTGATCTGTATCCCACAGAGGAAGACCAGACCCTCGCCCGAAAGAAACTGCACGAGTTGATCGAGCGCCTCGTGGTATGGGAAAACTCCAACGATGAGGCCCTGCTCCGTGAGGCGCACGAGAAGATCCTGGAGTCCACGAACGGAAATCCGCCACCCATTCTCGACCCCTTCGCTGGTGGAGGAACCATCCCGCTCGAAGCTCAGCGACTCGGCCTCGAGGCTCACGCATCTGACCTCAACCCCGTCGCCGTGCTGATCAACAAGGCACTCATCGAGATACCGCCGAAGTTCGCTGGACAGCCACCAGTCTTTCCTGGCGCAGCAGAAGAGACCATACAAAGCTGGCCCCGTGCAACGGGTCTCGCTGAGGATGTTCGCCGCTACGGACGGTGGATGCGCGACGAGGCAGAGAAGCGGATCGGCCACCTTTACCCGAAGGCGGTGCTATCCGACGGTTCCACAGCAACCGTCATCGCATGGATTTGGGCGCGGACTGTAACGTGCCCCAATCCGGAGTGCCGCATCGCGATGCCACTAGTCCGTTCGTGGTGGCTCGGCAAGAAGAAGGGCAAAGAGGCGTACATCGTCCCGATCATCGAGGACAAAACCTTACGATTCACCATCGGGCACGATCCAAAGCTGGCGCCAAGACCCGATGCCGACGGGACAGTAAGCCGAACCGGCGCAACGTGCGTGCGATGTGGAACGTCCGTAGCCCGTGAACACATCAAGACTGAAGGCCAAGCCGGGAACATGAGCGCTCGGCTTCTCGCCATCGTTGCGGAGGGCCACCGACAGCGGACCTACCTAAATCCGGCGAAGGAACATGAAAGCGCTGCTGAGACACCAATACCACTCGATGTCCCTAACCAGAAGCTGGCGTATCACCCGAAGGACGTCTGGACGCCTCCTTACGGACTCGGCACATTCGCATCGCTCTTCACCCCACGCCAGCTCACCGCACTGACCACCTTCAGTGATTTGGTCGGCGAGGCACGCGACCTCGTCCTACGTGATGCCCTGGCCGCAGGACTACCGAGCGGACCCCGACTCGAAGGCGACGGTGCCGGTGCCGGTGCCGGTGCCGGTGCCGGTGCGGAGGCATACGCCGACGCAGTGGCAACCTACTTGGGACTAGCTGTCAGCAAATTGACTAATCTCGAGTCGTCAATTACCACATGGATGAGCGACAGGGGAGCCTTCCGCGAAGTCTTCGCGAGGCAGGCATTGCCGATGTCTTGGGACTTTGCTGAGGCCAATCCACTCAGCAGCACCGGCGGAAGTATATCAACGGTGATTGACAAGGTATCGAAAGCTGTCGCGGCTACTCCGCCCGGGAAGGGACGGGCCACGCAGTCCGACGCAGCGGCCTCAATTAGGAGCAAGGGACTAGTCTCCACCGACCCGCCATACTACGACAACATTGGATACTCCGATCTTTCCGACTTCTTCTACGTGTGGCTACGTCGCAGCCTGCGTGAAGTCTATCCCGAATTGCTGGCAACAATGCTTGTGCCCAAGACTGAAGAATTGGTGGCAAATCCGTATAGGCACGACGGGAAATCAGGCGCTCAACAATTCTTTGAGGAAGGATTTAGCCGTGTCTTTCAAGTAGCACGACAAGGCGCATACGCTGAACTCCCGATCACCGTCTACTATGCATTCAAACAGCAAGACTCCTCCACCAACGGCCAAGCGTCAACCGGCTGGGAGACACTATTGGAAGCCATGATCGGTGCGGGATGGCAAATCACCGCGACCTGGCCAATGCGCACAGAGGGGAGCGGTCGGCTTCTCGCACGTGACACAAACGCACTAGCTTCGTCAATCGTACTTTCCTGCCGCCCGCGTGCGGAGGACGCACCCCGCACCGACCGTCGCGGATTCATCAGTGCACTAAAATCCGAACTCCCAAGTAAGCTCCACCAACTCCAGCAGGGCGCAATTGCTCCCGTTGATGTTCCTCAGGCGGTTATCGGACCTGGCATGACGGTGTTTTCTCGCTACAGCATCGTACTCGAAGACAACGGATCAAGGATGACGGTGCGCGCGGCACTACAGCGAATCAACGCGATTCTTGACGAACTTCAGAATGAAATGGTCAATGAATTCGATCACGAAACCGGATACGCAGTTGCACTTTTCCGTCAGCAAGGCTTCGGATCTGGCAAATTCGACGATGCCGCAAAGATGGCCGAGAATCGTGGCGTCAACCTCGATAGCCTAGACCGCGCTGGCATCCTCACCAAGGGCGGCGGCAAAGTTGCGTTGATCGCACCGTCGGACATGCCCGCCGACTACGACCCGTCCACCGACACGTCTGTCAGCCAATGGGAGGTGGTCATGCACCTGACCCGCACCCTTGCCGACAGTGGCGTTCCGGCGGCCGCAGCGCTCCTCGGCCGTGTACCGCAGAGCGTCGACTGGGATCTATGTAAAGAGCTTGCGAGCTTGCTGTTCAAACTTGCCGAGGACCAGAAGAAGACCAAGCTGGCTGTCGACTTCAACAATCTTGGTGCCGCATGGAACGACATCGCCCGCCAGGCGCCGGAGTCGTCGTACCAACCAACGCTCATGGAGTAGTTCGACAGGTCAGGCTGGACGACGGATCGATCATCTGAGGACCAAGAGGTCAGCTCCCCGCCAATCGGAGCGGATCCTTCCACCTGCTCATTCCCGTCGCCGCCGTCCTCCCTCACCGCAAGCGACCATGCTCGTCCAGCATGTCCGGCTCTGTGGATAGAGTCGAAGTCGTTCACAACTAGTTGTGCGAAACGGAGACTGCGGACATGGCGATGACAAATATCGAGCGCGTGCAGCGGGCGCTGGGACTCCTCGGTCCCGCGCTCAACGCATTCATCTCGACAACGCTGTCCGCAGAGCTCAATGGCAAGCCGTGGGTCGAGTTGCTGAGGGCTCGCGATGCAGGCAAAGGCGCACCTCCGGACAAGGTCTACAACGCCGATGACGTGCAAAACGGGCTGCGCATGCTCACCGACAACATCCCCAACGCTGTCCGTCGTGGCTGGTATCCCTTCGACGACGTGCTATCGCGAGCGCAGAAGAGCTGGGCGGAAGAACTCAAGGACGTCCGCAACCGCGCGCAGCACTTCGAGCCGTTCACCAACGACGAGGCGCATCGCGCGCTCGATACGGCAGAGTTGTTCCTCAAGGCGATCGGCGCGCCGGGCGAGGCCGATCAGGTCCGCAAGATGCGGATCGATCTGCGTCGTGTGGCGTCCGAGCGCGAGGACACCCGCGCTGCGCGTGTGATGGGTACCGCGGATGTCGGCGCCGAGAACCTCCCGCCGTGGCGCGAGGTCATCAGTCCTCACCCCGACGTGGCGAGTGACAACTTCAATGCCGCAGAGTTCGCCGCCGATCTGCATACCGTCGCCGAAGGCAATGATGCCGGCGAGTATTCCGACCCCGTACAGTTCTTCGAACGTACCTATCTCACCGAAGGTCTGCGGGACCTGGTACACCGCAACGTCGCACGGCTCTCGGGCGACATGAATGCGTCTCCCGTCGTCAACCTGCAGACCAACTTCGGTGGCGGCAAGACCCACTCGATGTTGGCGCTGTGGCATCTCGCGTCGGGCCTCAAGAGTGCCAACTACCCCGACGAGGTGGCCGCACTCGCTGCACCACTGGACGGCCTACCCGCTGGAGTCCGACGGGTCGCACTGGTCGGTAACCAGATGGAACCGGCCACCGAGGACACACGCGACGGCCGTCCACACATCCGCACGATGTGGGGTGAACTGGCCTGGCAGCTCGGCGGCCAGGATGCCTATGACATCGTCGCCGCCTCCGATCGCATGTCTGTGAACCCGGGCGCCGCGTTGCGCGAGCTCTTCGAGGTCTACTCCCCCGCCGTCATCCTCATCGACGAATGGGTGGCCTACGCCCGCCAGCTGATCAGCCAGAGCGGGCTACCCGCTGGCGATTTCGACACGCAGTTCACCTTCGCTCAAACCCTCACCGAGGCGGCGAAAGCCACCAAGGGGATTCAGGTGGTCATCTCGATCCCGGCCTCCTACGACAACCGAAGTGACGGCGACGATGTCAGCGACGAGGAGGTCGGCGGGGAGAACGGTCGAGAGGCTCTCGCGCGTCTCAAGTCCATCGTCGGACGGACCGCAGACCACTGGCTGCCGGCGAATCCCCAGGAGAGTTTCGAGATCGTTCGGCGCCGGATCTTTGCTGCACCCGACGGTGAGACTCTCGCCAAGGTCAGCTCCATCGCCAAGACCCTGGTGGAGTATTACCGAAAGCACCGGACCGAATTCCCCAGTCAGACAACCGAACCCGCGTATGTCGACCGTATCAAGCAGTGCTATCCCATCCATCCGGAGCTCTTCGACAGGCTGTACGAGGATTGGTCGACCCTTGACCGATTCCAGCGCACCCGCGGCGTGCTGCGATTGATGAATCAGATTGTCGGAAACCTCTGGCGCAGCGACGATGCCGCGCCGCTGATTATGCCCGGACTGGTCCCACTTGAAGCCGACTCGGTGGTGACCGAAATCTTGTCGTACCTCGATGTCGGCGGATGGCGGCCGATCCTGACCAGTGATGTTGCAGGTGAAGCGTCGGTTCCCCGCAACATCGACAAGGACCACGATCTCTTCGGCAAGCGACGGGTGGCACGCCGGCTGGCCAAGACGATCTTCATGGGGGCAACTCCGACTCTCCATACCGCACACAAGGGGGTCGACAAGCAACGAATCTTCTTGGGCACCGCGATGCCCGGTGACGTCCCCGGCAATTTCCATTCCGCCCTCGATCACCTGGCGAACAGCTCGACGTACCTCTACACCGACGCCGGCCGGTATTGGTATGACACCCAGGCGAATACGACTCGTGCCGCTCGAGATCACGCCGAGAACCTGCCCAAAGCTGATGTCTGGGCTGAAGTCGAACGACGGCTCGACATCGTGCGACGTGATTCTCGCGATACGAGCTTTGTAGGTGTTCACGTCTGTCCACCTGCGTCCGGAGACGTCCCCGACGAACCAGCAACACGGCTGGTGATCGTACCGATGGAATTCACCCACAGCGCCCGCAGCACCA
>NZ_MVPX01000122.1:0-4104 GCF_002043085.1 Gordonia sp. i37
CCCCCGACGAACCAGCAACACGGCTGGTGATCGTACCGATGGAATTCACCCACAGCGCCCGCAGCACCAACAGCTCGGCCCTGCACTGGGCTCAGAGTTGTCTGGAACACCGCGGGACGGCCAACCGGACCTACAAGAACGCTCTCATCTTCCTCGCCGCCGACGACAAACGCGCGCGCGAACTCGACGATGCCGTCCGCAGCTTCCTCGCCTGGCAATACGTCAAGGACAACGCCGACGGCCTCGGGCTCGGTGGCCAGCAGACGAGGCAAGCCCAGTCACGGATGTCCAAGGCGGACGGCGTCGTCGCCGACCGCCTCACCGATTCCTTCATCTGGGCGATGGCCGCTGACCAACCACCCGGAGCTGCGACGTACGCACTGGAGACCTTCAACACCGGCGGCACCACCGACGACCTCATTGCCCGTACCGGCAAACGCATGGCCGACAAGAGCCAACTCTCGTTTACCCGGTCGTGCACGCTGATCTCGATGGATCTCACCGGCCCACTTGCCGCTGCGTGGGAACCCGGCCACATCAGTATCGGCGCTCTCTACGGGTACTACGCCACCTATCCGTATCTGGCTCGCCTGCGAGACCGCGATGCCCTCATCGAGGGATTGCTGACGGTCTACGGCGATACCACCTGGCAAATCAACGGTTTCGCATTCGCTGTGGGCTATGACGAAACGACCGATGAGTATCTCGACATCCATCTGCCTACCGATGAGGCAACGCCACAATTGGCCGACAGCACGTTGATCGTAGAGCCCAAGCGGGCGTTGCGGCAGCGTGAGGCTGATATCGAGAAGATCAGCGGAAGCGGCGGCCAGGGCGGTGGTACCGCAGGCGGCCGGACAGGTCCGACCGGACCTGGAACCGGCAGGCCAGGTCAGGGGGGCACCAGTGGAGACGACCCCTTGCCGTCTCGTACGACGCGATACTTCGCGTCCACGACGCTCGACGGTGACTTCCCGGCGCGCGACTTTTCCACGATTCAGCAAGAGATTCTCGCAAATCTGTCACTGGTACCGGGTACAAGTGTCGATGTGCGAATCGAAATCAGTGCATCGAACCCAGACGGCTTCACCGACTCCACCATCAGAACTGTTCGCGAGAACGCCGCGACCCTCGGCTTCGACCAGTCCGAATTCGAGGTCGAGTAACGATGACCGCGGCGGCACCGACATCCAGTGCCTCGCTGACCACCGAACTCGGCTGTAGATCGCTGTTTCGCATCGACACGGATGCCGCCTTGACCACCAAGGTGCACCAACAGCTCTACTCGTGGTGCAAGGAAAAAGACTGGGACGCAGACCAGATCACTGGGCCGGGCGTCGTCACCGTTGCCGACGGGGTGACAGCCTCGTTGGTCCGCGACGAACGCCAAGACGGCAGTACCATCGAGCGTTATCGGTTCCATCAGGATCAGGGTCAAGGGGTGTGGATCACCCAGCTCACCACCTTCGTCGACCGAACCGATTCGGGCTGGGTATGGACCGATGTCCTCGGTCCCAGCGACCGCGCACCCGGTGTACCGCGGCTGGTTCGCAACATTCTCGAGGTCACCGACGGCCTCGACGGCTCTCATCGTCTCACCGCAGCACCGTATCGAGCCACCGTCGATGACGTCGACTACCTCTACGACGCGCTCATGGACCCCGAGCGCAGAGGTTTCCTGTTCCTCGCAGGAGCCGACGACAACATCAACATCCCGCAAGCCGACTGGCTGCGCTTCGTGTCGAAACTGCTGGCGGGCACCCGCGGCATGGCCAGCGCCTATGCGCTCGACCCGGCCACCACGCTCGAACTCAACTCACGACTGCCCGAATCCCATCGGGTGAAAGAGTGGTCGATCCGCACCTACCTGCCCGACCCGGTGCTCGACGATCGCCACGATGCGGTGCGACACCGCATTCTCACCACACCGCGCATCGTTGGCGACTCCGAATCGCGACTTCGTGATCTGCTCGCTCGATCAGCCTGTCGCCATTCTGCCTCGACACCGCTGCCCCACGAATTACTCCGGATCGATCGCAGACTCCGACAGCTTCTCGACGAAACCCTCATCGACTCCGTCGCCACACAAGTGCCTGCAGCAGCGGAGCTCAAACCGGCCGATCCTGATCTCGGGGGCAAGACATCGCCAACAGAGCAAGTCCCCGCCGACGACCAGACAGCTTCGACCGATCAACGTTCGACGGTCCCGACGAGCGTCTTCGCCGCATTGCGCTCGGTGGTGTCGTCTGTGATCGGAACCGCAGAGGTGACCGTCGACGCCGTTACCCGACTCGGGGAGCTCGCTTCGGAGGCACTTAAGTCCGGCGACCATCTGCGGCTCATCCGCACCCGCTTGCGCACTCTCGAGGACGAGCGCAGCAGCCTCGAGGAGCAAAAGACCGAATTCGCACGCCGCGCGCAAGACGGTCAGGAAGAACTGGCGGGCATCCGCATTGATTTCGCCGACGCCGAGAAGGAGCTGCGTCACCTTCGCTCGGAGCTCGCCCGACTCGACCGCGAGGGAAGCGTGCAGTGGGTTGCCGAGAAAGTCTCGACGGACGACCCTCCGGCAACATTCGACGAACTCATCGACCGCATCAACGAGTTCGACCTGGTCCGGTTCACCGGTGACCGTCGGACTGCAGTGGAACTCGATGAACATGGACTTCTCGATTGGCCGATCCGGACCTGGGACGCATTGCGCGCGCTCAACGATTACTGCAGAGTACGGTCACACGGCACCTTCGATGGCAGCGTCGACGACTACATCAATGATGTGCCGCCCGGGTGCGCATCCCTCACACCCGGTTGCCACGCAAAGGGCGAGACCCGCGCGACTCAGGACCATCCGATCTTCGGTAGAGCTCGAATCCTGCCGGTGCCGCGCGACGTTGATGCCTCGGGATTTGTGTTCATGGGCGCCCACATTCGAATCGCCAAATACGGCAGCATCTCTCCCCGAATCCACTACCACAACGACGCCACGGGTACCGGGAAGATCTACATCGGCTACATCGGTGCGCACCTACCCAACTTTCGAACGAATTGAGGACTGTCAATGAAGATTGTCTATCTACACGGTGTCGGTGACGGCGATCCGGAGCAGAGTTGGTTACGGGGCTTGAATGTCGGCCTCACGCAGCATGGATCTTCCGAGGTCTCACCTGACGACGTCATCGCACCGAGGTACGCAGGGCTCCTGACCACACAGGGGATCAAGGCCAAACACCCCAAGCGCACTTACAACGACCGCAACGATCACGACGCGCGTCGCGCATTCGAACGTCGACAGGCTCGCGTTCAACGCTCACTCGGCAAGAGCGGAGTGGTCCGGACCTTCGGGCTGGGCAGGGTGCCCGACGCCGTCCTCGAGAAGTTCCAGAAGTCTGGAGTCGACTGGCTGCCCATCCTGCGGCAAGTCAAGAACTACATGGAGAACGAGGACCTGCGCGCGGCAGTACTCCAACAGATCTTGGATGACCTTCCCACGTCGGGCGACGTGATTCTCATCGGCCACAGTCTTGGGAGTGTGATCGCGATCGACTTGCTCGACCACCTTCCGCCGAACCTTCACGTACGTCGCTTCATCACGATCGGGAGCCCAGGCGGATCCTCGTCGCTGCATCGGGGAAGTGACCGCATTCTGAAGCGTTTTCCCTATTCCAAGGTCGATGACTGGTCGAATTTTCTTGACGTGTACGACCCGGTCACGTCGGGACGCGGGCTGACGGGGATCTTTCCCGGCGCACAGGACTTCGGTATCGGCGATGCCTGGCAGCACAGGTCCGATCTGTACCTGAAGCATCCGGCGATTGCCGCTCTCGTGAGCGACACGCTCCATCCTTCGACGGATCTGGTTCCGAGCGACAGCGGTATTGTGTTGCGCCTGGAAGATACCGATGCCACAACGCTTCTCACTCTCGCATATGCCCGGCGTGTGGGTGCACTTCTGGACGGCGAGCAGAAGCTTCGATACGAAGACGCCCTGGCCGTTCTGCAGGATGGCTTCGCCCAGGCGTTACTCGAGCAGGGCGATGGCCGACAACTGCCGCCTGAGCTGGCACAACTTGCCCGAGGGCAGATGCCGGCATTGCCACGTCGTTG
>NZ_MVPX01000123.1:0-12969 GCF_002043085.1 Gordonia sp. i37
GGGGGGAGCCGTTGATCCCGGCGTCGTTGCGGGCCGAACTCGGCGAGACCGCCTGACCTCGCCCCGGAGGACCTCACAGGATGGCCCGGGGGATTCGGTCAGCGGGCGCCGGGCCCATAGACTTGCGGGCATGACCGAGAACGCCTCGTCCGCACAGTCCGTGAACTCGACGTCGGTGAACGCGATGTCGCTGGTCGACGTCGACCCCGACGTCGCCGCCGCGATGAACGGCGAGTTGAGCCGGCAGCGCGACACCCTCGAGATGATCGCGTCGGAGAACTTCGTCCCGCGCGCGGTCCTGCAGGCGCAGGGCAGCGTCCTGACGAACAAGTACGCCGAGGGATATCCGGGTCGGCGCTACTACGGCGGTTGCGAGTACGTCGACGTCGTCGAGGACATCGCGCGTGACCGGGCCAAGGCGCTCTTCGGAGCCGACTTCGCCAATGTGCAGCCGCATTCGGGCGCGCAGGCCAACGCCGCGGTGTTGATGGCGTTGATGAATCCGGGTGAGACCCTGCTGGGTCTCGACCTCGCACACGGCGGGCACCTGACCCACGGGATGCGACTGAACTTCTCCGGCAAGCTCTACGAGAACGTCTTTTACGGCGTGAGCAAAGAGGACTTCCGCATCGACATGGACGAGGTGCGCAAGATCGCCCTCGACACCCGCCCGAAGGTGATCGTCGCCGGGTGGTCGGCCTATCCGCGCACCCTCGACTTCGACGCGTTCCGCTCGATCGCCGACGAGGTCGGCGCCTACCTGTGGACCGACATGGCGCACTTCGCCGGCCTGGTCGCCGCCGGGCTGCACCCCAACCCGGTACCCGCCTCCGACGTCGTGTCCTCGACGGTCCACAAGACCCTCGGCGGACCGCGCTCGGGCATCATCCTGGCCAAGCAGGAATGGGCCAAGAAGCTCAACTCGGCGGTGTTCCCCGGTCAGCAGGGTGGTCCGCTCATGCACGTCATCGCCGGTAAGGCGGTCGCACTGAAGATCGCCGGCACCGAAGAGTTTGCCGAGCGGCAGCGTCGCACACTCTCCGGCGCAAAGATCCTCGCCGACCGGCTCACCGGCGCCGACGTCGCCAAGGCCGGTGTCTCGGTGCTCACCGGCGGCACCGACGTGCACCTGGTGCTCGTCGATCTGCGCAACAGCCCGCTCGATGGCCAGCAGGCCGAGGATCTGCTGCACGAGGTCGGCATCACCGTGAACCGCAACGCGGTGCCCTTCGATCCGCGCCCGCCGATGGTGACCTCCGGACTGCGGATCGGAACCCCTGCGCTGGCCACCCGCGGGTTCGGTGACGAGCAGTTCACCGAGGTCGCCGACATCATCGCTACCGCGCTGGCCGCCGGGACCGGCGCCGACACCTCGGCGTTGCGGGCACGCGTGTCGCGTCTCGCGCTGGACTTCCCCCTCTACGACGGGCTCGAGTCGTGGGGGCTGATGAGCCGCATCTGATCGGCCGTCGCGGCGGGCGGCGCGCCACGCAGGCGATGTCCGGATTGCCCCCGATGGTTACGCATCCGTATCCTCTTACGCGATGAACGCACTCACCGAAGACGACCTGATCATTGCGCTCGAGAAGGCGCTTCCGGAGATCGCCGAGGATCACGCCGCGGCGGCCACGCCCTGGAACCCGCACGACTGGGTGCCGTGGGACGACGGCCGCAACTTTGCCTTCCTCGGCGGTGACGACTGGGATCCGTCGCAGGCGACGCTGTCCGACGAGGCGCGCGCCGGCACCCTCGCGCTGCTGCTCACCAAGGACAACCTGCCGTCCTACCACCGTGTGCTCGCCAAGCACTTCCCGGCGTTCTCCGACTGGCGTCAGCTCGTCGGGGTGTGGACCGCCGAGGACAACCGGCACGCCATCGTGTTGCGCGACTACCTGGTGGTGCGTCGCGCGATCGACCCGGTCGATGCCGAGGAGCGTCGTCGCGAGCACGTCACCAAGGGTTACCGTCAGCGTCCCGAGCTCGTCCGGGATCTCGGCCCGCTCGACGTCCTGGCATTGATGGCGGTGCACGAGTACCAGTGCGTGCATTACGTCAAGCGTCTGGCGACCGCGGTGACCGACGACGTCTACCAGACGATCCTCACCAAGATCGTCGGTGACGACGAACTGCAGGCCCGGACCTTCACCAACTTCCTCGGTGCCGGGCTCGTCGCCGATCAGGACGCCACCGTGATCGCCGTCGACGAGGCACTGGCCCGACTGACCACCGAGCCCATCGGATTCGACATCGACGACTTCGACGCGGAGCGCGCGCTGATCGCCGACTACGAGAGCGGCGAGACGCACACGGCGATCGCCGCCGCCATCGCCGACGGCCTCAAGCTCGAGAGCTTGCAGGAACTCGGTGACGACGCGCAGGCCGCACGGCAGCGCATCCAGGCGCTCGCCGGCCGATAGTCCGCCGACTCACCACACTCCCGGTACCCCGCGATCACGTGGGTGCCGGGAGTGTGTGCGTGAGCGGGTGCCGCGGTCTCGCGTCGCACGCGGTTCCGGCGCTGTCCCCGGCCAGTCACCGGCGGTGAAAACTGTTCCGGACATGCCGATTGAGCACGGCTTTTCCCCCGGTGGCGGCGCCATCGTCACTTCGCTCAAACGATACGTGCGTTTACGCGAAATTCACGCCGACACACCTTCTCCGGCGCGCCGCCACGCGCCACACCGCGTACGTTGGCGAGTGACGGGCCGCGGGGAAGCGGTTCGTCCGGGAGGTTCTCATTCGTGGTTTGCAAGAGCAGCGCGAGGGGGCCGGCCCCGGTCCCCGTCCACTTCGGCTAACCGGAGCGGACCGAGACCCAGCCGGTCGACTTGAACTGGTTTGTGCGGGCGCCGCACAAATGTAGGAGCCCACGTGACCACACGCACCTACGTCCTCGACACCTCCGTCCTGCTTTCTGATCCCTGGGCGGTCACCCGTTTCGCCGAACACCATGTGGTTCTTCCGCTGGTGGTCATCGGCGAACTCGAGGGCAAACGTCACCACCACGAGCTCGGCTGGTTCGCACGTGAGGCCTTGCGGCTCCTCGACGATCTGCGGCTGGAATACGGTCGACTCGACATGCCGTTCCCCATCGGGGACGAGGGCGGCACGTTACAGGTGGAACTCAATCACACCGATCCGGCCGTACTGCCGGCCGGATTCCGCACGGAGACAAACGATTCACGGATTCTCGCGTGTGCACTCAACCTGCGGGCCGAGGGTAAGAACGTCACCCTGGTCTCCAAGGACACGCCGCTGCGGGTGAAGGCCGGCGCGGTGGGCCTGGCCGCCGACGAGTACCACGCCCAGGATGTCGTGGTCTCCGGATGGTCGGGGATGGCCGAACTCGACGTCGACCAGCCCGCCATCGACACCCTGTTCGCCGACGGCGTCGTGGACATCGACGCGGCGCGGGAACTGCCGTGCCACACCGGGGTTCGGCTGATCGGTCAGGGCTCGTCGAGTGCGCTGGGCCGGGTGAACGACGCCAAGCAAGTGCAGTTGGTGCGCGGCGACCGCGAGGCTTTCGGTCTGCACGGGCGCTCCGCCGAACAGCGTGTGGCGCTCGATCTGCTGCTCGACGACGGTGTCGGCATCGTGTCGCTGGGCGGCAAGGCCGGAACCGGCAAGTCCGCGTTGGCCTTGTGTGCCGGACTGGAAGCCGTCCTCGAACGACGGACCCAGCGCAAGGTGGTCGTCTTCCGGCCGCTCTACGCGGTCGGCGGACAGCAGCTCGGATACCTACCCGGCGGCGCCGACGAGAAGATGGGCCCGTGGGCGCAGGCGGTGTTCGACACGCTGGAAGGCCTTGCCTCGCAAGAAGTCATCGAGGAGGTGCTGGCACGCGGCATGCTGGAGGTGTTGCCGCTCACCCACATTCGTGGCCGGTCATTGCATGACTCGTTCGTGATCGTCGACGAGGCACAGTCGCTGGAGCGCAACGTCTTGCTGACCGTGCTCTCGCGTCTGGGGTCGGGGTCGCGGGTGGTGCTCACCCACGATGTCGCGCAGCGCGACAACCTGCGCGTCGGACGACACGACGGGGTGGCGGCAGTCATCGAAAAGCTCAAGGGCCACCCGCTTTTCGCGCACATCACGCTGACCCGCAGCGAACGGTCGCCGATCGCTGCGCTCGTGACCGAAGTGCTCGAGGAATTCGCGCCGGGCGCGGCGTACTGATCCCCGGGTGAAAGTCAGGGTGCTCGAAACCTACTGAGTCGCATCGGGTGTCGGGGTTCAGGACCGACCCGACACCCGGTCGGCCATCCGTGCGATGACATTCGTCCGCGATGAGCCATCGGCCAGTTCACGTCGATCGGCCGTGCGGTAGGCGGCGTACATCGTCGCCACGCCGAGCCAACGAAGCGGTTCTGGTTCCCAGTTGCGTGTGCGGTGTCCGGCCCACGGTAGGTCGGTGAGATCGGTGCGGTCGCCGGCGACGAGGTCGCACAGCGTTCGCCCGGCCACGTTGGTGGTGGTCAGGCCTGATCCCACATATCCACTGGCAGAACCGATTCCGGTGACCGGGTCGTAGCAGATGGACGCCGACCAGTCCCGGCTCACCCCCAGCACCCCACACCAGGTGTGGGCGATCGGGGTGTCCGCGGTGGCCGGGAACATCTCGTGCAACGCGGTTATCAGGGACACCGTCGTTCGCTCCTGGGTCCGGCCACGATCATCGATGCCGGAACCGAATCGATAGGGAACACCGCGCCCGCCCAACGCAATCCGGCCGTCGGCGGTGCGCTGCGAGTAGGTGTAGGCGTGAGCGGTCTCGCCCAGCAGCTCGCACCCGCCCCATCCGATGCGGTCCCAGATCTCGTCGTCGACTGGCTCGGTGACGATCATCGACGAATTCATCGGCAGTAGCTTGCGGTGTGTACCGGGCATGGTGGCGGTGAAGCCCTCGAGGCAGACCAGAATCGATTCGGCCCGCACCACACCGCGATCGGTGTCGACCCGGCGCGGACCGATGCCGGTGACGGCGGTGCCCTCGAAGATCTGTACGCCCCGGCGGGCCACCGCGTCGGCGACGCCCCGGGTGAGCTTTGCCGGGTTCACCCGCGCGCACTGAGATGAGTACATTGCCGATCGTGCACCCGCAACGGTGATCCGTTCGGCGACGGCGACGTCGTCGAGATACTCCCATCGACCACCGAGATGCTCCTCGTGCTCGATCTCGGCGCGTAGTCGGGCGTCCTGTGCCGCGCAACGGGCGATGTGCAGGACCCCCGACTTCACCGCGTCACACTCGATGGACTCGTTGGTGATGCGGTCGAGAACCTCGTCGACGCCGGACCGCATCGTCGCCGTGAGACGGCGATTCGCGTCGAGACCGTCGCGACCGCGGGATTCGGCGACCGCCGCGTAGGTGCGGCGATTGCCCGCGACCTCGGCCGAGAGCCATCCACCGTTGCGGCCGCTGGCGCCGAAACCGCAGAACTCGCGCTCGAGCACGACGATGCGCGCGTCGGGCAAGCGCTCGGCGAGGTAGTACGCCGACCACAGGCCGGTGAGTCCGCCGCCGACGATCGCGATGTCCGCGTCGCGATCGCCCGGCAGCGGTGGCCGTGGCGCCGACGGTCCGGTGGTGGAGTGCCAGAAGGAGACGTCGCCGTTGCGCATGTGGCCACCGTACGTCGCTGAATGTTGCGCGCGCATTAAGAATCAGTTGTTCAGTTGGCGATCGGAGACTGAATCCGTGACGATTTCAGCGAAGGACTGCCGTAATCGATACTCCCAAGGTTCGACCGACCCGCCCGCCGCCGGCGTGGTCGCCACGAAAGGCCCACCATGACCACTGTCTCGCAGGCTCCGATTGCCGAGCCCGTGCCGACCACCCGCGGTGCGGTCGCCCTCCGGGCGATCCGCAAGGTGTATGCCAACGGCCACGTCGCGGTCACCGGCATCGATCTCGACGTCGCCGCCGGCGAGTTCGTGTCGCTGCTGGGCCCGTCGGGGTGTGGCAAGACGACGCTGCTGCGCATGCTGGCCGGTTTCGAGCGGCCCACCGCAGGTGACATTCTGCTCGACGGTGCCTCGATCGTGGATGTGCCACCCGAACGCCGCCCGGTCAACACCGTGTTTCAGTCCTATGCGTTGTTCCCGCACATGACGGTCGCGCAGAACGTGGGTTTTGGTCTGCGACAACGCAAGGTGGCGAAGAAGGAGATCGGCCAACGCGTCGCCGACGCGCTCGATCTGGTGCAGATGACGCGCTTCGCCGACCGCAAACCGGCCATGCTCTCCGGCGGTCAGCAGCAGCGGGTGGCGCTGGCCCGCGCGCTGGCGAACCGGCCCGACGTGCTGTTGCTCGACGAGCCGATGAGCGCGCTGGACCGCAAGTTGCGCGAGGAGATGCAGATCGAACTCAAACTGCTGCAGAAGGAGCTCGGCACCACCTTCATCTTCGTGACCCACGATCAGGAGGAGGCATTGTCGATGAGCGATCGGATCGTGGTGATGAGCGAGGGGCGCATCGCCCAGGTCGGCATCGGTAAGGACATCTACGCCGCGCCGACCAACCGGTTCGTCGCCGACTTCATCGGCAAACAGACCTTCTTCGACGTCACCGGCGACTACGAGGACGGACGCATCGCCACCACCGACGGGCGTTTCGCCGTCGCCGAGATCTCGGCCGACGCCACCGGTGGCCTGGTCGTCGCGGTACGCCCGGAGGCGATCTGGTTCGCCGAGAACGACTCCGACGTCGACGCCGCCGACAACGTCGTGTCCGGCACCGCCGCAGGCGTGTCGTTCC
The DNA here is from genome assembly GCF_002043085.1 of Gordonia sp. i37. Taxonomy (NCBI): domain Bacteria; kingdom Bacillati; phylum Actinomycetota; class Actinomycetes; order Mycobacteriales; family Gordoniaceae; genus Gordonia; species Gordonia sp. i37. Next base: position 6,761 of record NZ_MVPX01000123.1, read on the forward strand.
TCGGCGACCTGACGCAGGTGGTGGTCACCACCGACGCCGGCACCGAGGTGCTCGTACGCGGCGCCACCCGCAACTTCCCGCCATTGCACGAGGGACAGCGTGTGCGGTGCACCTTCGCCGCCTCCGACGCCCGGGTGTACGCCAAATGACCGCCCGCACAGCGTCGGACGCATCGGACGCGGTGCGCGCACTGGTGCCGAATCGGTCCGTCGCGCGGATCACCCGTCGCAGCTTCCTCGCCGGAATCGGTGTGGCGGTCGCCGGGGTCACGGTGTCGGCGTGCGGTGGTAGTCACAAGATCGCGAGCTCGGCGCCGATGGGCGCGGCCGCCGAGGGCAGGCTGAACTACTACAGCTGGGGCGACTATGAGGACCCCAACGATCTCGACGGCTACGAGAACCGCTACGGGGTCACGCTACAGGTCGATTCCTTCGGCTCCAACGAGGAGATGATCGCCAAACTCGCTGCGGCACGCGGAACCTCGGGGTATGACGTGGTGGTGCCCACCGGGGTGTACATCCCGCAGATGGTGGAGCACGACCTGCTCGATCCGCTCGATCATGCGCGCGTTCCCAACCTCGCCAACCTGGAGGAGCGGTTCTTCGACCCGCCGTGGAATCCGCGCTCGCGCTACGGCGCCTGCAAGGACTGGGGCACCACCGGATTCATGTATCTCAAGTCGCTGACGACGAGGACGCCGACCACCTGGCGCGATTTCATCGAGCTGGCCCAGGGGCCGGCCCGGGGGAAGGTCAGTGTCCTCGAGGATCCCTGGGAGGTGGTCTCGATCGCCATGGGGGCGTTGAACATCGACCCCAACACCACCGACGAGAAGGATCTCGCCGCGGCCCGGACACTGCTCGTCAACGATCTCGCCCCGACGCTGCAGGGTTACAACTCGTCGATCACGTCGGTGGTGTCGGGCGGCGCCTACAGCTTGCTGCAGGCGTGGAACGGCGATGCGCGTCTGACGCTGACGAACGAGAGCGACCCCGACAAGTGGGGATTCGTTTATCCGCTGCCGACGGCCAACCTGTTCGTCGACAACTTCGCGATCGTGCGCGGGACCCAACACCCGGTCGCCGCACACGAATTCATCAATTACATGCTCGACCCGGAGGTGTCGTACCGGGAGATGGAGTACATCGGCTACCAGACCGGGGTGAAAGGGATGGCGGAGAAGGGCCGGGCCGCCGACCTCGACTACCCCGACCTGTTGTTCCCACCCGATGAGGTGGTCGATCGGCTGGTGTCGGCCAATGTCGACTCGGCCACCCAGGAACGCACCGAGATCCTGGGCCAGATGCAGGCGAGGAGCGCCCGATGACCACTACCGTCGACACCCCCGCGATCACCCCAGAACCGATCAGCCCGACCCCGAAACCGCCATGGCGGCAACGGTTGTTCGGTGCAGGTGGGCTCACCTTTCCGGCCTGGGCGTATCTGCTGTTCTTCTTCGTCGTCCCGGTGGCCCTGGTGGTGTGGTACAGCTTCGGCTACAAACCCGACCAGTTCACCACCTATGCCACCGACCAACTGAGCTTCGGTCGCTATTCGGAAGCCTTCGGCGCGGACTACCGGTCGACCTTCTACAACACCCTCACCATCGCCGTCACCGGAGTGGTGATCGCGCTTGCCGTCGGTGTGCCGTTCGCCTATTGGCTTGCGGTCAAATCGAATCCGCGACGACGACCGATCTATCTCGCGCTCATCATCATCCCGTTCTTCACCAACTTTCTGGTGCGCACCATCGGCTGGCAGATCACCCTGGCGCCGTCGGGATGGCTCTCGGGCGTGATGCAGAGCGTGGGGCTGGGCGAGCTCGGCATCCTCTACACCCGCGCCGCGGTGCAGGTCGGCGTGGTCTACAACTACCTGCCGCTGATGATCTTCCCCCTGTTCGTCGCCATGGATCGGGCGGGTCTGTCGCTGCGGGAGGCCGGGCGCGATCTCGGTGCCAACCGCTGGACGACGTTCTTCCGGATCACGCTGCCGCTGGCGTCGCCGGGCATCGTCTCGGGCACGCTTCTGGTGTTCATACCGTTGATGGGCGACTACGTGACACCCTCGGTCCTCGGCGGTGCGAAGGGCACGATGGCCGGGCAGATGATCGCCGCGCAGTTCGAGACCGCCCAGAACTGGGCGCTCGGCAGTGCGATGACGGTATCGCTGATGATGATGGTGCTCGTGTGCGTGGTGCTCGCCGGTCTCGTCGTCAAAGGTGTTGCGGTGGTGCTGGATCGGCGGGTCTTCTCGGTGACGCTGCCGACCGGCGGCCCGGCCGATCTCGGCGCCCTGCCGCGTCTGGTGATGACGCCGCTGCGCACCCGGCGGGACTGGTACTCGATCTGCCTGAAGGTGTGGGCGGTCGTGGTCTATGCCTTCCTGTTCCTACCGATCCTGGTGATCGTCGCCTACTCGTTCAACACCGGGCGTGTGCTCGCCTCGTTCGAGGGATTCGGGTTCGGCGCCTACCGCGACGCGCTCACCGACGACACGATCCTGCACAGTGTGCGCATTTCCTTGGAGGTGGGCCTGCTGTCGGCTCTGCTGGCCACGCTCCTGGGGTCGTTGGCCGGCATCGCCATCGGGATGTCGCGGCGCCCGCGCTGGTGGTCGGTGGGGTTGCTGGCCCTGCTGACGGTCACCCTGGTGACGCCCGACATCGCCGATGCGGTGGCCTTCCTGCCCTGGTACGTCACGCTCGGCGTCGACTGGAATCTGTTGCCGTTCAACAACGGTCTGGTGCGGTTGGTCATCTCGCACGCAGTGGTGTCGATGGTTGTGGTGACATTCATCGTGCGAGCTCGGGTGTCGGCCCTCGATCCGGCACTCGAGGAAGCGGCCGCAGATCTCTACGCCTCGCCGCTCGCGCGGCTGCGGCACGTGATCCTGCCCGCCGCCACCCCGGGCATCGTCGCCGGGATGATGCTGGCCTTCACGTTCAGTCTCGACGACGTCGTGATCTCGACCTTCGTCCAGCAGCCGGGCTACACGCCGTGGCCGGTCTACATATTCTCCGCGGTGCGTATCGCCCTGCGGCCGGAGGTGGCCGCGATGTCGACGCTGATGCTCGTCCTGACGCTGGTGGTGCTGGCGCTGTCGGCCCTCGTGCTGCGCAGGTCGGGGGAGGATGCGACCTCGATGACCAAGATGATCGGCTGAGGCACGACCCGACCCGAACCTTGAAGGTGAAACCGGGTTCAAGTACGGTCGGGGCATGGAGATCCAGAACACAGTTGCCGTGGTCACCGGTGCCGGCGGCGGCATCGGTGGCGCGATCGCCCGCGCGCTGAGCGTTGCCGGCGTCCGCGTGGTGCTGACCGACCTCGATTCCGACGCCGTCGCGCGCACCGCCGAGGCGATCATCGAAGCCGGTGGCCAGGCGATTGCGCTGGCCGGCGACGCTTCGGACAACGCGCACATCGACGACGTGCTCGCCACGGCCGGTGAGCATTTCGGCCCCGTTGATCTGTATTTCGCCAACGCCGGAATCGGCGGTGCGGCGGGTCTGGATGTCACCGACGACGACTGGGACACCGTCATCGACGTGAACCTGATGGCACACGTACGCGCCGCGCGTCGGCTCGTGCCCGAGTGGAGCGAACGCGGCCGCGGATACTTCGTCAGCACTGCGTCGGCGGCCGGCTTGCTCACCCAACTGGGGTCGGCGACCTACTCGGTGACCAAGCATGCGGCGGTCGGGTTCGCCGAGTGGCTCAGCGCCACCTACGGCGACGCCGGCATACGCGTCAGTTGTCTGTGCCCGATGGGCGTCGACACCAAGCTGCTGCGTCCCGACCATGCGCCGGACACCGACGGCGAGCGCCTGATGCAGCGAGCGGTCGAGACCGCCGGCGCGGTGATCACGCCCGAAGAGGTCGCCGACCTCGTGCTGGCGGCGATCGCCGATGAGCGTTTCCTGATCCTGCCGCATCCGGAGGTGCTCGAGATGTACCGCCAGAAGGGCGCCGACTACGACAGGTGGTTGCGCGGGATGCGGCGCTATCAGGCCGCGCTGCTCGCACAGCAGGACGCCTGAAGCGCCACCGTCGGCGAATCCGTCGAGACCACAACCGCTCTCATCGAGGAGACAACCATGACATTGTTCGAGCCATCACCGCGCGCCGAGGAATACCGGCAGAAACTGCTGGCCTTCATGGACACCTATGTCTATCCCAACGAGGCCGTCTACGACCAACAGATGCGGGAGTCGGCCAATCCCCATGCCACCCCGGACATCCTGATCGAACTCAAGGCAAAGGCCAAGGCCGAAGGATTGTGGAATCTGTTCCACCCCTACGCCGAATGGGGGCCGGGGCTGTCGAACCTGGAGTATGCGCATCTCGCCGAGATCATGGGACGGGTCGGTTGGGCGCCGGAGGTGTTCAATTGCAACGCCCCCGACACCGGTAACATCGAGGTACTGACCCTCTTCGGCACCGACGAACACAAGCAGCGCTACCTCAAGCCCCTGCTCGACGGTGAGATCGCCTCGGCATTCGCGATGACCGAGCCCGCGGTCGCCAGCTCCGACGCGACCAACATCGAGTTGCAGATGGTCCGTGACGGCGACGAGTACGTCCTCAACGGACGAAAGTGGTTCGCCTCCAACGCGGTGCGGCCCGACTGCAAGGTACTCATCGTGATGGGCAAGACCGATCCCACCGCCCCCACCCATCGACAGCAGTCGATGATGGTGGTGCCCACCGACGCCGAGGGTCTCACCATCCTGCGCAACCTGCCCGTCTTCGGCTACGTCGACCGGGAGAGCCACGGCGAGTTGGTGTTCGAGAACGTCCGGGTGCCCGCGACCGATGTCCTCAAGGGAGAGGGTGAGGGATTCGCGATCGCCCAGGCGCGTCTGGGGCCGGGCCGCATCCATCACTGCATGCGCACCATCGGGATGGCCGAGCGGGCACTGGAACTCATGTGTCGGCGAGCGGCCGCACGCTCGACGTTCGGACAGTCACTCGCCGATCGCGCCAACATCCAGGACTGGATCGCCGAGGCGCGCATCGATATCGAAATGGTGCGGCTGCTGACCCTCAAGGCCGCATACATGATGGACACCGTCGGCAACAAGGCCGCGGCGACCGAGATTGCCGCCATCAAGGTGGCTGCGCCCAACATGGCGCTCAAGATCATCGACCGCGCCATCCAGGTTCACGGAGGTGCCGGTGTCACCGACGACTTCCCGCTGGCCATGGCCTACGCGCACCTGCGCACGCTGCGCCTGGCCGACGGTCCCGACGAGGTACACAAGCGCGCGATCGCCCGCCGCGAGTTGCGCAGCTACCGGGAAGCCGCCACGGTGCCGGAGACGGTGGCCGGCGTGTCCGACGACGCGCTCTCGGCCCGGTACTGATCGAAGCGGGAAGCCGTTGCAGCGCAAGAGAGTCCGGTGATCGAGTGGAGAGTGGGCAATGAGTGAGACCGACGTGGCGGGGGAACTGGCGGAGATCGCCGAGGTCGATCCCGTCGCCCTGCTCGGCTGGCTGCGCGGAGCGGGTATCGAGTGGGCCGGCACGGTGCGGTGCACGCGCGTCGGATTCGGTCAGTCGAATCTCACCTATCTCCTCACCGATGACGCCGATGGCCGATGGGTGCTGCGTCGTCCGCCGGTCGGCACCCTACTGGCCTCGGCGCACGACGTGGTGCGCGAGGCGCGCATCCTCTCTGCGCTGGCCCCGACCGACGTCGCGGTTCCGGCCGTCCTCGGTGTGTGCACCGACGAGTTGGTGAGTCCTGTTCCGCTGGTGGTGATGGAGTTCGTGGACGGTGTCGTCCTAGACCGGCTCCCGGCGGCGCAGGCGCTCTCGCCCGCGATACGGCGGGCGGTGGGGGAGTCGATGATCGACACCCTCGCCCGCATCCACGACGTGGACATCGAGCAGGCCGGTTTGGCCGACCTGGCGAGCCACACGCCCTACGCGGCACGCCAACTCAAGAGGTGGAGCGCGCAGTGGGAGAAGTCGAAGACCCGCGAGATCCCGGCGCTGGACGAGTTGACCCGACGACTGTCGGCAAGTGCCCCCGAACAACGGGAGACCCGACTGGTCCACGGGGACTTCCACATCCGCAACGTCATGATCGATCCGGAGAGTGGAAGGGTACGGGCGGCACTGGATTGGGAGTTGTCGACCCTGGGTGATCCGCTCGCCGACATCGGCAGCACCTTGGCGTACTGGCCGGGGGGGGGGGGGGGG
>NZ_MVPX01000124.1:0-23734 GCF_002043085.1 Gordonia sp. i37
ATGTACCTCGACCGCACCGGCCGTGACGCGAGAGCCCTGCAGTTCTGGCACGCACTCGGACTGTGGAAGGTCGCGATCATCGCCGAGGGCGTGCTCCGTCGTGCGCGGGACAATCCGGCGAACCGAGCCGCCGCCGGCGTCCCCACCGACGAGGTGATCGACAGTCTGGTCGCGCGGGCCATCGCCGTCGCCGACGCGGCCGGACTCGGATGAGAACGCCGATGGGTGAGAAGATGTCGGCATGACTGCACGTGATTCGCGCGCGGTGGGGACACAGCCGGTGGGGGAACAGCCACTGCCCCCTCTGGCGGTGACCGACGGGGACAAGGCCCCGCCGGTGACCGCGCGCGGCGAGCGCACCCGCTCCGCCCTGATTGCCGCCGCGCGACGGATCTTCGAGCGCGACGGCTTCTCCGACGCGCGACTCACCGACATCACGGCCGAGGCGAAGTGTTCGACGGGCACCTTTTACACCTATTTCGACAGCAAGGAAGAGGTCCTCGACGCCGTCCTCGCGCTCGCCCACGAGGACATGCTGCATCCCGGGCTCCCGCACATCGAAACCGATCCGCACGAGGATCCGTATGCGGTGCTCGAGGCCGCCAACCGCGCGTACTTCGAGGCGTACAAGCGCAACGCCGGATTGCGGCTCGTTCTCGAGCAGGTGACCGCCAACATTCCGGAGTTCCGCGAGAAGCGGCGTCAGCGTGGGCTCGTGTTCGCCACCCGAAATGCCAGGCACATCAAGGATCTCCAGAACCGCGGCCTCGCAGATCCTGAACTCGACCCGCTGGCTGCGGCGAGCGCTCTCTCGGGCATGGTCTCGCGGATGGCCTACCAGGCCTTCGCACTCGGCGACGATGCCGATCTGGATCAGATGGTGTTCACTGCAACCCGGTTGTGGGCCAACGCCATCGGCTTACGGAGTGGTGATCGCCGACCGTCTCGACGGTGATCGCACTCAGACCGGTCGGACGCCCATGAGCGCGGCCAGTTGCCGGGCCAGCGGGGTCAGGTCGAGGCGGTCGGGGTCCTTCTTGGGTGTCGAATCCCATGGCTGCGGCGTGTTCGGATTGGCGTAGACGGTTCGTGCGGCACTGCGGACGCCCGTCGGATTGCCTTGTGGAACAGTGCATCCGGCACTCGTGTTGAATGGGAAGTCGTCGTAGCGGATGTCGAAATCCGGGTTGGCGCGTTTCATCTCGTCGATGATGCGGGTGGTGCCTTCGTATCCCTGAGTGCATGCCGGTGGGTTGTTCGTCTCGAGCACGACACCGAAATGGATCTGCCCGTCGCCGGGGGCGGTGGAGTGGCTGCCGGCCGAGAGGTTGGACAGCATCGCGAACGTCAAGGACGTGGTGTAGGTGGCAGGTCGGAGCGTGCGCATCACCGACGCCAGGTCGTGGACGACCTTTGCGGCGTCACCACCGTTGCGTTGCACCAGTTCTGAGAGCTGGGTTGCCGAGGCGCTCCCGGTGGTCAGCAGCCGGCGCAGGTCGGGATCGGATGCCGACAGCGTTGCCGTGAGCACGTCGAGCCCATGAGACCAGGTGAGAATGGCGTCGGACTGGTCGGCCTGGGTGGCCAGTACCGAATTCGCGTCGCGGATCACTCCGATCGTCGCGGGTAGATTGTCGGCACCCTCGGCGGCCAGCGTCGACAACGAGTTGACGAGCCGGGACAGGTTGTCGCCCTGTCCGTTCAGCGCTTTCCCGAGCTCGGTGATCACGGTGTGCAGATCGTCGAGCGGTATCGATTGTGCGAGTCGCACGGTGGAGGCCACCACCTCATCGAGAGGCGGTGGTACCGAGGACCTCGTGATCGTCGACCCGTCGTGGAGGTGCGCATCGTCATCGCCGCGGGTCGGCTGGAGGTCGATGAACTGTTCGCCGATCGCGGATCGGTTCGCGACGACCGCCATTGCCGACGCCGGGACCTTCGCCGCTCCCGAGTCCAGCTGGAGCTCGACGTCGACGCCGTCACGCGTGAGATGCAGCGGCCCGACGCGGCCGACCGGTATGCCGAGGTAAGTGACCTCGGCATTGGTGAAGATGCCCCCGGAATCGGGGAGATGGGCGGTCACCGTGTAGACCCCGACACCGACGACGCGGTTCACGTGGACCAGCCAGATCCCCGCCACCACACCGACCACCAGTCCGAGGACGACGATCGCGGTGATCTGAAGTCGCGCAATCCGACTCAGCGGTGGCATGTGTGAGGACCCGACCCTTCCGCCTCGCGTTCTCGCGAGGCTGGTCGAACATTACTCGGGGGGAAGGTCCGGCAGCCAGGGCTCTGTGGTCAACACCGCGATGAGCCTGCACCATGACGGACGACATAGCGTAGTGGTGGGCCTGTGGTCAGTGCGGAACCGAGGCCAGCGGTGCGCGGTCGATGGCCCGCTTGAGGATCTTGCCGGTTGCCCCCTTGGGGAGTTCGTCGACGACGTGCACGATGCGCGGCACCTTGTAGGCCGACAGACGTTCTTTTGCCCACTCGCGCAACGTGTCCTGCTCGATCGTGGCACCCGGGCGCACCGCGACGACGGCGGCGATCTCCTCGCCGTAATGGTCGTCGGGTATTCCGATGACGGCAACCTCGACGATGTCGGGGTGGGTGTAGAGGACCTCCTCGACCTCACGGGGATACACGTTGTAGCCGCCGCGGATGATGAGGTCTTTGGCGCGATCGACGATGCGGACGTCGCCGTCGGCGTCCATTGAGCCCAGATCGCCGGTGCGCAGCCATCCGTCGACGAGCTCGGCCGCGGTGGCGTCGGGCCGATTCCAGTAGCCGGTCATCACCGTCGGGCCGCTGATGAAGATCTCGCCGACCTCGTCGGCGGGCAGGACGGTGCCGTCGGGGTCGCGGATCTCGATCCGGAAGCCGGGCAGCGCTGTCCCCACGGTCCCCACCTTGGGCGGTCCGTCGAGATTGCGGAAGGTGGCGGTGCCTGCGGTCTCGGTGAGGCCGTAGCCCTCGAGGATGGAGCAGCCGAACCGCTCCTCGAAGACGCGGATCACCTCACCGGGAAGAGAGGCGCCGCCCGAGCAGGCCAGTCGTAGGTCGGCGAAATCGCCTGGGGTGTAGCCCCCGGTTACCTGCAGCATGGCGTTCCACATGGTGGGCACTCCGCACGCGATCGTGATGTGCTCGTCGCGCAGGCGATCCATGAACTCGGTCGGCGTGAAGGGTCTCATCAGCGACAACGTGCCCGCCCAGGTGAGTGCGCCGTGCATGACGACCACTTGACCGAAACAGTGGAACAAGGGTAACGCGGTGGCCCATCGCTCGGTGTCGTGCAGGCGCAATGGGTCGCGGAACGCCTGTGGTGCGGCGTTGACGTTCGCGATGCTCAGCTGTGCGCCCTTGGGTTTGCCGGTGGTGCCGGAGGTGTAGAGGATCACCGCGGTCTCGTGCTCGTCACGCTCGACATACGTTGTCACGCCGTCGATCTCGGTGGCATCTTCCTCGAAGGGCCGGATCTCGGCGAAGGGCAGCCCCCGCTGCTCGGCGACCTTGCGGGCATTGGTCGCACAGTCCTGCCAGGCGACGATCATCGTCGTGCCCGAATCGTCGACGACGTAATCGATCTCGGGAACCGTCGACATCACGTTCATGGTGATGACGGTGGCGCCGAGGGTGTGCAGACCGTAGTAGACGATCGGGAATTCGGGGATGGTCGGTGCGATGAGCAGGACGCGGTCCCCGGGCGCCACCCCGGCGGCGGCGAATCGGGCCGCGGCCCGGGCGATGCGGGCCCGAAGGTCGGCGTAGGTCAGCGCTCGCGACCCGCTGCGTACCGCGATGCGATCGGGATGCTGCTCGGCGTTGTTCCACAGTGCGGCAACAGGGTTGGCTGCGACAGGAGTGTTCATGAGGTGCCTCTCACTCGAAGTAACGGCGGGGGACCTCGACGAGCATCGTGGTGATTTGCTCGTCGGAGACTCCGCGTTCACGCAGGGTCGGTAGGACGTCTTCGCTGATGTGGCGGTAATTCCACTTGGGCACCGCCTGCTTCTTGGCCTCGGGATCGAACCAGTCGATGAAGCATGCGGCGTCGTGCGCGAGACCGATGCGATCGGCGTATCCCCGTTTGCACAGTTCGACGATGGTGTTGATGCGATCGTCGAAGGGCAACAAGACATCGAGCCCGAACCGATCCATGCCCAGGATCGACCCGGCGTCGGCGATCTTCATCAGATAGTCGAGGTCGGTGCTGTCTCCGGAGTGTCCGATGACGACCTTGCTCAGATCGGCACCCTCCTCGGCGAGCACACGCTGGGCGACGAGCCCGGATTCGGTGTGCGGATTGGTGTGCACGGTGATGGGGGCGCCGGTGGCGACGCTGGCCTGCCCGACCGCGCGCATCACCCGCTCGACGCCCGGGGTGAGCCCCTGTTCCTCGATGGCGCACTTCAAGAACGCCGCGCGCACGCCGGTGTCGGCGATGCCTTCGGTGAGATCGCGCACGAAATAGGTGACGAGCGGTTCGTCGACGTCGAAGAGCAAGCCCGGGCCGGTGTAATGGAACTGGAAGGGGATCTCGTTGTAGGTGTAGAGCCCGGTCGCGACGACGATGTTGAGGTCGACCTGCTCGGCGATCTTCTGGATGCGGGGGATGTACCGACCGAGACCGAGGACCGTCGGGTCGAAGATGGTGTCGATGCCCAGGGACTTGAGTTCGTTGAGGTCGCGGACGGCCTCGTCGATCTTGCGCTCTTCGTCCCAGTCGTCCTGATAGTTGAGCCGATACTCCTCGCCGACGACGAAGACGTGTTCGTGGATGAGGGTGCGACCGAGGTCGTCCGAGGAGATCGGACCGTTGACGGTGGTGACGGTGGACATGCGCTTCCCTTCGATGCGAGCGAGATCCGGTGATGCACTGTGGTCTGCATCACTGGAAGGACCCTAGTTGAGGGTGAGTTCAGATTCAAGGAGGGGGTGGTGATCGGATCCATGTCGCACCGTGACCATCGCGAGACTCATCGCCTCTTGCCTTTTGCCACACTGGTGTGGTGCAGAAGTTACTGATGAGGCGAATGAGGTTTTTGGGACTAATGGTGATTGCGGTGCTGGCCGCTTTCGCCGGTGGTGCCGGCATCGCGACTGCCGCCCCATCGACCACGCCGACGACCCCGACCACGCCGGCCACTCCCGGTGCGACGCTGCCCGGCGGCATCAGCATTCCGCAGACCGGCATCCCCGAACTCGACAAAGTCCTCGACACTCTCTCCGGGACCGGCTCGTCCGGCGGTGGGACGCAGTCGAGTCAGACAAGTCAGCTGGTCGTGGTGACCGCACCCAAGGCGAGTGACCAGAAGGCGACGCTCACGGCGTTCGAACGCGACTCCGCCAGTGGTAGCTGGAAGCCGGTGTTCGGGCCGACCCAGGCGTTCCTGGGGGAGGTGGGAATGGGCGAGCCCGCCGACAACGTCTACCGCACCCCGCAAGGCACCTTCGCGCTCGACCAGGCCTTCGGGCGGCTGGCCAATCCCGGCACCAAGATGCCGTATTTCCAGGTGACACAGCAGGACTGGTGGGACTCCAACATGAAGTCACCCACCTACAACACGCACGTGCACCAGGCGCGGAGTCCCGGCGGGGACAGTGAGAACCTCTACGACGCCGGACCCGCGTACGACTACGCGGTCAACATCGCGTCCAATCCGCAGCGCATCCCCGGCAAGGCGTCGGCGATCTTCCTGCATGCCAGTACCGGCGAGCCGACGATGGGTTGTGTGGCGATCGACAAGGATGTGCTGCGCAACATCTTGACCTGGCTGGATCCCGCCAAGAGGCCGAAGATCACCATCGGTGTCAATCAGGCTGCGCCCACGGGTAATGCGCCGGCGCTGACGACACCGCAGTCGACCACACCGCAATCAACGCCCCAGTCGGGAACCCCCCAATCAGGAACCCCGCAGTCGGGAACCCCGCAGTCGGGCACCACGAGTGGACTCCTCGACGACAATGCCCTGACCCAGTTGCTCAATCAACTCGTCGGCATCCTGCCGCCGATGCTGGGAGTCGGTGGCTGACAACCACATCCGTGAGGTGACGAGGCGACGCCGTCGATCCATGTGGGATCGGCGGCGTAGCCGTGTCAGTGGTCAATGGTCGGGGTCGGTGTCACCGTCGCGCACCAGTGTGAAAGCGACCGCACGTCGGCCCCCGAAATCCTCCCTGGGCGCGGTGACCTTCTCGATCTGGGCGCGGGCCTGCTCGTCGACCGGAGTTTCGGGGTCGAGGACCTCCAGATACCTACGATGCGCGGCAAGGGATCTCACTGCAACCTCGACCTCGTCGCCGACCTCGACGGCATGGCTGGCGTTCGGACCGTTCTCGAACAGCCACCGCTGATGTGCGCGCGGTAGGAGCGCGTCGTAGGCGTCGACGACCGCAGCGGCGAACTCGATGTGGTCGCGTTGGTTGGGCGCGCCGGGTGCCCAGTGGTCGCCACCGAAGAGCGAGATGATCACGTCGGGGTCGACGGCCATGATCGTCTCGGTGATCCGGGCGCGCAGGGCCTCACTGTTGGCGATGTCGCTGTCGGGGAAGCCCCAGAATTCCACCTCGTCGACCCCGACGATGGATGCGGCTTCGCGTTGCTCCTGCTCACGCAGTGGACCGGCCTCGTCCGGGTCCATCCCCGCGATGCCTTTCTCGCCGCTGGAGGCCAGCGCATAGACGATGCGCTTGCCCTCGCCGACCCATCGCGCCACCGCGGCGGACATCCCGTATTCGGGATCGTCTGGGTGGGCGACCAACGCCAGACCGGTGTGCCACCGGGTCGGGAAGTCGGCGAGGTCGCCGGTGCTCTGCTCGGTCGTCGTTGCGTCGCCCATCTCTGAAGACCGTAGTGCGCTCCGAGGGAGATTCGTCGCCGATCAGCGTTCGCGGTCGAGATTCGCCATCTTCAGCACGTCGAGCCGCTTGTCGAGCTCGGCCTCGCTGAGCTTGTCGCCGATGAGGCCACGGTCGATGACGGTCTGCCGAATCGTCTTGCCCTCCTTGAGGGCTTGTTTGGCGACCGCGGCCGCCTCCTCGTACCCGATCGCCGAGTTGAGCGGGGTGACGATCGACGGAGAACTCTCGGCAAGCGTCTTGAGGCGCTCCTCGTGGGCGACGAGGCCGGAGATGCAGCGGTCGGCGAACAGCCGGGACACGTTGGCCAGCAACTTGAGCGACTCCAGCACGTTGCGTGCCATCATCGGGATGTACACGTTCAGCTCGAAGGCGCCGTTGCCGCCACCCCAGGTGACCGCGGCGTCGTTGCCGACGACCTGTGCGGCGACCTGGGTGACCGCCTCGGGCAGAACGGGATTGACCTTGCCGGGCATGATCGAGCTGCCGGGCTGCAGATCGGGCAGCTGGATTTCGCCGAGGCCGGTGAGTGGGCCCGACCCCATCCAGCGGACGTCGTTGGCGATCTTGGTCAGCGACACCGCGACCGTCTTCAGCTGACCCGACAGTTCGACCAGCCCGTCCCGGGCGGCCTGCGCCTCGAAGTTGTCCTTGGCGAGTGAGAGGGCGTCGACGTCGGTGAGCTTGCGCAGTTCGGCGACGACCTTGGTGCCGAAGCCGGCCGGCGCGTTGAGTCCGGTGCCGACGGCCGTTCCGCCGATCGGCAGTTCGCCGACCCGGGGGAGTGTCGAGGTGATGCGTTCGATACCGGCCTCGACCTGGCGGGCATAACCGCCGAACTCCTGGCCCAGGGTCACCGGTACCGCATCCATCAGGTGGGTGCGACCGCTCTTGACGACCTCACGCCACTCGTTCGACTTCTCCAACAGGGCCAGCCGGAGATGGTCGAGCGCCGGGATCAGATCGCTGACCGCGGCCTCGGTGGCGGCGACGTGGGTGGCGGTCGGAAAGGTGTCGTTGGACGACTGCGACATGTTGACGTGGTCGTTGGGATGGACCTCGACGCCGGCCGCATTGGCGATCGAGGCGATGACCTCGTTGGTGTTCATGTTGGAGCTGGTGCCCGAGCCGGTCTGGAAGACATCGATGGGGAACTGGTCGTCGTGGCGGCCGTCGGCGATCTCCTTGGCCGCGGCGATGATGGCGTCGGCCTTCGCCGCATCGAGTAGCCCGAGATCCTTGTTGACCTGCGCGCACGCCGCCTTGAGCAGTCCCATCGCCCGGATCTGGGTGCGATCGAGTGGGCGGTGGCTGATCGGGAAGTTCTCGACGGCGCGCTGGGTCTGGGCCCGCCACAGCGCGTCGACGGGGACTTTGACCTCGCCCATGGTGTCGTGCTCGATGCGGTACTGCTGCTCGGTCATGGTGCTGCGTCCTCCGATGGTCGACGGCGAGTTAGGACTACCTCAATTCACGCTACTCGTCGCGTGTGCAGCCCGGCGCGCAGGCCCGTCGACAGACCATGCCGTACTTCGGTGTCACTGGGCGACACGAAAGTACGGCACAAGTGGTGGTCTCGACCGAGTTGTCCACAGATCCTCCTCGCGGGCGACCAATGGCGCCGTCGAGCGGTCACACTGTGCGCCATGACTGTTGCTGCGCCCGACACGGCTCGTCTCGACGACCTGCTCGCGTCGCAGGACGGTGTCATCACCCGCGGGCAGGTGATCGACTGTGGATTCTCCGCAGCCTTCGTCCGCCGCATGGTGCGGTGCCGGGAATGGGCGACGGTGTTCCCCGGCGTCTATGTCGATCACACCGGGCCACTGACCGCACGACAGCGCCAGTGGAGTGCGGTACTCGACGCGTTTCCGGCGGCGCTGAGTCACTCATCGGCGATACTCGACGGCGACGTGGCGCCGACCCAGCCGGTGCACATCGTCGTAGACCGACAACGCCGGGTGACCAGACGCCAGGGTGTGGTCGTCCACTACGGCTCTCGGCTGGACGACAGGGTGCTCTGGCATGCGCGTCCCCCGCGCCTGCGTATCGAGGAGGCCGTGCTCGATGTCGTCGATGCGTCGTCGTCGTCGGCGCGCGTCGTCGCCTGCCTGGCAGATGCGGTGCAGGCTCGCCGAACCACCGCAGACCGCCTGCTCGCGGCGCTGCGCCGCCGGCCACGGATCGCGCACCGACGGTTCGTCGAGGGCGTTCTCCGTGATGTACGGGACGGCACGTGTTCGGTTCTCGAGCACGGATACCTGACGAAAGTCGAACGGGCCCATGGTCTTCCTGCGCCGATCCGGCAGGCGCCGACCACCGTGGGACGTCGGGGCCTGCGCGATGTGGAGTACGTCGACTTCGGTCTCGTCGTCGAACTCGACGGCCGACTCGGTCACGACGGTCCGGTGGCACGCGACCGCGACCTCGAACGTGACCTCGACGCCGCGGTTCACGGCGATCGGCTGACGCTTCGTCTGGGATGGGGACAGGTGTACGAACGTCCGTGTGCCACAGCGACGAAGATCGCCCGCGCGCTGCGCGCCCGTGGATGGCGGGGAACCGTCGCCGGATGCCCGGCATGTCCGTCATCGCCGTAGATCGGTGTCACATGGTGGCATCGATCTACGGCGTAAGCCCGCTCAGCGCTCCTTCGACCGGATGCGCACCCCACCCAGCGGGACGGTCACCGCGCCACCAGGATCGGTGAAGAAGTCGTTGCCCTTGTCGTCGACGACGATGAACGCCGGGAAGTTCTCGACCTCGATCTTCCAGACGGCTTCCATACCGAGCTCGGGGTATTCGATGACCGCCTGGCTCCTGATGCAATCAAGCGCCAGCCGTGCAGCCGGGCCACCGATCGAGCCGAGATAGAAACCACCGTGTGCCGCACAGGCATTGGTGACCTGCTTGGAGCGGTTACCCTTGGCCAGCATGACCATCGAGCCGCCCGCCGCCTGGAACTTCTCGACATAGGAGTCCATGCGGCCGGCCGTGGTCGGTCCGAACGAGCCCGAGGCCATACCCTCCGGGGTCTTCGCCGGTCCGGCGTAGTAGACAGGGTGATCGCGCAGGTACTGCGGCATCGGTTCACCCGCGTCGAGGCGCTCGGCGATCTTGGCATGCGCGATGTCTCGGGCGACGACGAGCGGGCCGGTGAGCGAAAGCCGCGTCTTGACAGGATAGTTGGACAGCTCCGCCAGGATCTCGCTCATCGGGCGGTTCAGGTCGATATCGACGACAGCACCGCCCTCGATGTCCTCGGCGACGCCGGCGTCCGGCATGTATTGGGCGGGATCGGTTTCGAGCTGCTCGAGGAACACACCATCGGCGGTGATCTTGCCCAGTGCCTGGCGGTCGGCCGAACACGACACCGCGATCGCGACCGGACAGGAGGCGCCGTGTCGCGGCAGACGCACGACGCGGACGTCGTGGCAGAAGTATTTGCCGCCGAATTGTGCTCCGATGCCGAAGGATTGGGTGAGCTTGAACACCTCCTCCTCCAATTCGACGTCCCGGAAGCCGTGGGCGGCCATCGATCCCTCGGTGGGCAGGGTGTCGAGGTAGTGTGCCGAGGCGTATTTCGCCGTTTTCACGGCGAACTCGGCGGAGGTTCCGCCGATGACCACCGCGAGGTGATACGGCGGGCAGGCTGCGGTGCCGAGCGAGCGGATCTTCTCGTCCAGGAACTCCAGCAGCCGCTTGGGATTGAGGATGGCCTTGGTCTCCTGGAACAGGAACGACTTGTTGGCGCTACCGCCACCCTTGGCCATGAACAGGAACTTGTATTCGGGGCCCTTCGGTCCCTGCTCGGTGGAGTAGATCTCCACCTGCGCAGGCAGATTGGTGCCCGTGTTCTTCTCGTCGTAGGTGGTCAGGGGAGCCAGCTGCGAATACCGCAGATTGAGCTTGGTGTAGGCGTCGTAGACACCGCGTGAGATCCACTCACCGTCGGTGACGCCGGTGAGCACCCCCTCGGACTTCTTGCCCATGACGATCGCGGTACCGGTGTCCTGGCACATGGGTAGCACGCCGCCCGCGGAGATGTTGACGTTCTTGAGCAGGTCGAGCGCGACGAAGCGGTCGTTGCCCGAGGCCTCCGGATCGTCGATGATCGTGCGCAACTGCGCGAGGTGCGCGGGCCGCAGATAGTGGCTGATGTCGTGCATCGCCTCGGCGGTCAGTCGCTGCAGGGCCTCGGGGGCGACTTTGAGGAAGGTCTGACCATCGGCGGTGAAGGTCGAGACCCCCTCGGTGGTGATCAGTCGATATGGGGTGTCATCGGCGCCGGAGGGCAGCAAATCGGCATAGCGGAACTCCGGAGCAAGGGCTGGTTTGCTCACGCGGAAATCCTAGCGCGGCACCTCAGAGCCCGAGCAGGGAGCGGGATACTGCCGCCGCGTGCGGTGGGGTCCCGGCGCGAAACGACGCTGAGAGACGCCGCTACCGCGGCTTACCGATCTCGATCAGCGAGTTGGTCAGCGTTCCGTCTGTGAACAGAGTCCAGTTGCCGGCTACGTGGGCGAGCGCTGTCGCGGGTGGGGCGGTCGTCTGCGAGTGCCCGGAGTTGACATCGACGTACAGCAGCTGATCGGTTGTCTTGACGATCATGTTGTGTCCGACAATTCCTTTCAACTCGGCATTCAACGACTTTGCGCGGTCCTGATCCAGACTGAACAGTGTCCGGCCGTCGCGAACGTCGAATGACACGATCTCTTCTCCCGCGCGTAACTGGTACGCGGCGATTCCGCCGGGCACGTTGTACTCAACTGTCGGCAACCAGCCGCTGTCGGTCAGCGTGAATACCGCGTCCGGAACGGAGAGCTTCGCACCCGTCTGTTGGTCGAATGCGGTGTACGGGATGCGACGGTCGGCCTGACCGT
Organism: Gordonia sp. i37; assembly: GCF_002043085.1. NCBI lineage: Bacteria > Bacillati > Actinomycetota > Actinomycetes > Mycobacteriales > Gordoniaceae > Gordonia > Gordonia sp. i37. The sequence goes on from NZ_MVPX01000124.1 coordinate 11,751, forward strand.
ACTTTTCATTCCGGTTCACGCCGATAACCGCGCCGCCGCTGTACTGGTAGTTGAATTGGCCGTCGCATCCATTCGGGCCCATTGTGCCTTGATCCATATGGCCGAGCCACGTTCCGTCGGAGACGCGGACTACTCCGACTCGCGCGCATCGGTCGCGGCCCGGTGTTGAGGAACCGGCACGTTCGATGGCAATGGTTTCCGGCGATGCCGCTCGTCCGATTCCGTCGGACTTCCATGTGACGTTGCCACTGCCGGTATCCACACCGATGACCTGGTAGCGCGCGTAGTAGACGTTTCCGGACGGCTGACTGGCGTCGGCGTAAACGATCGGGACGATTGGGCCAGAGCTGACGCCGATCTGACTTTCGTCGATCTTTGCATTGCTCTTGAGATAGGTAACCGACTTCTCGACTGAACCCGTGGTCGGGTTCACCGTGATGATGCGCGCCTCCCAGTGGGCGGGATCGAGTTGTGCGGCAGGCTGTCGGATGACGATTGCACCAAGGGCTTTCGGCTTGTCCAAGGTGCCGGCTCCCGCCCATGACTGGGATTCGATTTCCTCGCCCGGCAGGAGTGTTGCAGCGTCGAGGGTCGTGGTCGACTTCCCTGGGTTATGGACGGTTGCCACACCGAAGACCCCGTTGATCGAGAATTTGGTTTCTCCGCTGAGTAGAAGCGGGCCCGAAACGACCGCGTCGTCGAGATCTATGTGTTCGTCGGGCAACGCCTGTGCCTGAGCGCTGGTGGGGCTGACGGTCGCCGGTGTGCGCTTGTCGGCCGGGGTAGTCGATTGGTGATCGTGGCCGCCGTCCGATCCGCACGCGGACAGCGAGACCGCGAGGACGGCGACTACAGACGACAACAACAACCGCGTCCGCTTCAGCGACATCGAAAAAACCCTTCTGCGACCCGGAATGTGACCGTGTGGCAGTAGGACGCTATCAGTGTCGCGGGTGCGGCGACTGTCGCCCGACCGTACGAATTTTGACTCGCGAGGGCTCAGATGCTCAGGCGAGCGTACTCGCGGAGCTTGGCGGTCTTGTGCACGGCCTCGATCCGGCGGATGGTGCCCGACTTGGAGCGCATGACCAGCGAACGCGTGGTGGCGCCGCCTGGTCGGTAGGTGACGCCGCGCAGCATGTCGCCGTTGGTGACACCGGTTGCGCAGAAGAACGAGTTCTCGCCGCTGACCAGGTCGTTGGTGCCGAGCACACGGTCGAGATCGTGGCCTGCGTCGAGTGCCTTCTTACGCTCTTCCTCGTTGCGCGGCCAGAGCTTGCCCTGGATCTCGCCGCCCATGCACTTCATCGCGACAGCGGTGATGATGCCCTCGGGGGTACCACCGACACCCATCAGCATGTCGACGGTGCTGTAGTCGCCCGCAGCGGCGATCGACCCCGCGACGTCGCCGTCGGAGATCAGGCGGATCTTGGCGCCGGCCTGCCGGATCTCGCCGATCAGATCGGCGTGGCGCGGCCGGTCGAGGACGACGACCGTCAGGTCGGCGACGTCGATACCCTTGGCCTTGGCGACCGAGTTGATGTTCCACTCCACCGATTCGTCGATGTTGATGGCGCCCTTGGCTTCCGGGCCCACGGCGATCTTGTCCATGTAGAACACCGCCGACGGGTCGTACATGGTGCCGCGCTCGGACACCGCGATCACCGCGATCGAGTTCGGGCGGCCCTCGGCCATCAGCGTGGTCCCGTCGATGGGATCGACCGCGACGTCACAGTCGGGTCCGCTGCCGTCGCCGACCTCTTCGCCGTTGAACAGCATCGGGGCTTCGTCCTTCTCGCCCTCACCGATCACCACGACTCCGCGCATCGACACCGTCGAGAGCAGTTCACGCATCGCGTCGACGGCGGCACCGTCGCCACCCTTCTTGTCGCCACGCCCCACCCAGCGTCCGGCGGCCAACGCGGCGGCCTCGGTGACTCGCACCAACTCCATCGCGAGGTTGCGGTCAGGGGCCTGGGGGGTGGCTTCGGTCATGTCTTGGACTCCTCGGCGTGCGGCGGTGCGACTGCCTTCCATCCTCGCATGTCACCTCGATGCGCTGGTCACCGCCCGGCGTGATCGGTATGGGCAGTTGCGTGCAGCCGGTAAACGGCGGATGGGCGATTTGCCGAACGGCGTGTGTCGGCTGGAATACTGAGCCCATGGCCCAGAAACCGCGCTATCTCGTCAGCGGTAAGGACATGATCTGGTCGATCATTCCCCTGTTGGCGATCTGCGCGCTCGTCGCGATCGCCTCGGGAAACTGCTCGGTAGGGCTCACCGGAAGTGCCTCCGACGACCGGCGCAGCCCGTTCGACGTACAGGGTGCGCTGCTCTCGGACTCGCAGACGCTGCCCTTCCCGATCCGCAAGCCGCCGGATCCTGCCGGATGGAAACCGAGTTCGGGCAGCCGCGAGAACGTGGCCGGACACGTGGTCAGCAACGTCGGCTGGATCACCGACAGCGGTAGCTACGTGCAACTCACCCAGACCGACGCGTCCGAGGACGAACTCGTCGACCATCTCGCCGACGGTTCGACCGTGGCCTCGGGGACCGGCACCCGCGATATCGCTGGGCAGCGCTGGGTGACCTACAGCACCCACGACGGCAACAAGTTCTGGATCACCGACCTCGGTTCGGTACGCATCGCGCTCATGTCCACCGGCTCCGACAGCGCGATGGCCACGATGGCCGGATCGGTGATCGAGCAGCAGCCGCTGCCGGGTAGGGGTTGACGCGCATCGAGTCAGCGATGGCGAACCATCACATCGTTGTCAACGGTGAATCCGCAACGTGCGTATAGCGGAACGGATGTGGTGGTCGGGGACAGCACGACCTTGGCGTAGCCTCGGGCATCGGCGAATCCGAGTGCTCCCTCGATGAGATCGCGGCCGATGCCGCGGCCTCGATGTTCGGCGGCGACGTAAAGATGCCCGAGATACCCCCACGACCCCGCGGCGCTCGTCCTGGGACTGGGCATGCGCGTGTATTCGGTCAGACAGACCATCCCCACCACCGCATTCGTCGAGGTGCCATCGGCGGCCACGACGAAGGTGACGGCTGTCCACACCGACCGGTGCGGCGCAGTCATCCAGCGCTCGACCTCCGCGACGAACGAGACATCGGCAGACCACTCCGGTATCTCCGGCGCGGTTTCGCGCGCCCAGGCCCATCGCAGCATGGCCACGTCGGTGGGACTGGTGCACTCGGAGATCATCGTCGTTTCGGCCACTGTGCTCCTTGCCTTCTTCTGACCCGAAGCTCAGTCGTCGAACTCTTCGTCACCCTCCGTGTCGTCCTCGTGATCGAGTTCCTCGCCGTCGTTGAGCACCGCCTCGATGCGTTCGCGTGCGCCGGCGAGGTGGGCCTCGCAGCGATCGGCGAGCGCCTCGCCGCGTTCCCACAGCGCGAGCGACGCGTCGAGGTCGAGGCCCCCGCGCTCGAGGGTCGCGACCACCTCGGCGAGTTCGTCGCGGGCTTGTTCGTATGCGAGTTCGTCGACCGGGGTGCGTCCGTCGTCGGAGGTGTTGGCCTTGCGTGAAGCCGAATTCTTGGCTGCCCGTTGGGGACTCACTGTTCCTCCTGCGCATGGTCGTCGGTGTCGTCGTTGTGGTGAGAGGCGTCGTGGTGGTGAGGGGAGTGCGCGGCCGGTTCGATCGAGGTGACGTCGGCGTGAATCGACCCGTCGCCCAACCGGATTCGCAGGTGCGCCGATGTCGGTAGGTCGCCCACGGAGTCGAGCACGTGCGGCGGGTCGGTGTCGACGCGCTGCACGACGGCGTATCCGCGGGCCAGTGTCTGAGCGGGCCCCAGCGTCGCGAGCCGGGCCGCGAGATGTTCGGTACGGCGGTCCTCGGTGTCGAGGCGGCCGACGAGGGTACGACGCAGATCGGCTCGTAGTCGGTCGATGCGTTCGTGGTGACGGTCGAGCACGGTGAACGGATCGGCCAGCACCGGGCGAGCGCGCAGGCCGGCGATCACCCGGTCCTCGCGATGCACCCAGTTGCGTAGGGCGTGAGCGCTGCGGCGGCGCAATGCGGCGATCTCGGCGAGTTCGGCCTCGACGTCGGGGACGACGCGTTTGGCCGCGTCGGTGGGGGTGGCGGCGCGGATGTCGGCGACGAAGTCCAGGAGCGGATTGTCGGGTTCGTGGCCGATCGCGCTGATCACCGGCGTCGTGCATGCGGCGACCGCCCGCAACAGCGCCTCGTCGGAGAACGGCAACAGGTCCTCGACGCTGCCGCCGCCGCGGGCGATGATGATGACGTCGACGTCGGCGTGCGCGTCGAGCTCGCGAAGGTGGCTGATGATCCGCGGTACCGCCGTCGGGCCCTGCACCGGTGCATCACGCACATCGAAACGCGCCGCCGACCACCGCGCCGAGGCCACCGACACCACGTCGCGTTGCGCGGCACTCGCCCGGCCGGAGATCAGGCCGATGGTGCGCGGTAGGAACGGGATCGGACGTTTGAGACGCGCGTCGAAGAGTCCCTCGGCGGCCAGCAACTGCCGAAGCCGCTCGATGCGCAACAGCAACTGACCCACGCCTATCGGGCGAATATCGCTGACACGCAACGAGATCGTGCCGCGGCCGGTGTAGTAGCTGGGGCGACCGAGCATCACGACGTGGGCCCCGTCGGTGATCGGAACCTCGGTGCGTGCCAGCAGGTCGGGACTGCAGGTCACCGAGATGGAGATGTCGGCAGCCGGGTCGCGCAGCGTCAGGAACGATGTGCGCGTACCGGGGCGGCGGCTGATCTGGGTGACCTGGCCCTCCACCCAGATCTGGCCGAGCCGGTGAATCCAGTCGGCGATCTTGGTGTTGACGGTGCGCACCGGCCACGGGTTGTCGGCCGAATTCGCCGAACCGCCGGCGCTCACTTCGATGGCGTGCGCTTGTTCTCGGCCGCGGTGATCCGATTGTCGATCATGGTGATGAACGGAGCGCGGTTGCGGTTGCCCTTCTCGTAGGCGAGCAACTCGGAGAGTTCGTCGACACCGACCGACCTCAGTTTGGCGCGCAGCTGAGCCAAGGTGAGGTTGTCGTACTCGGTGTATTCGACGACCTCGGGCACCGGACCGGTGGACGCCGGGGTGTCACTCCCGGGGCCGGTGGTCGAGGAGGTGATGACCTCCTCGGGGGCCGACGAATACAGCGCGAAGCGCCCGGCGTCGGCGCGCGGGGCCGGCGACTGGGCGGAGGATGTCTCGGGCGGCGCCGGATCGGTGTCGTCGTTCGGGGTGTCGTCGTGCTCGTCATCGGTGGTGTCGGTGCGGATGGCGCGCCCGGACTCGATCGGCACGACGGTATCGGCGACCTCGGTGTCATCCTCATCGAAACGCGCCCACGCGGGCTCTTCGCTGGGGCGATCGAAGATCATTTCCAGTGCGGTGTCGCCTTTGATGGCCAACTCGGCGATGCCCTGCTGGGCGCGCATCGCCAACTGCAGCGTCTCGCTGACCGCGGTCACCGGCAGGGTGAACAGCAGAGTCGGCAACTTGCGCGTCTCTTCGACGGCCGTGACGACGAGACCTGCGGCGATACGGGCCGGATAAGGAGCACGAACCATGGGTTCACTCTGCCATCTGGCGGCGAGTGGTCCAACACGTACCCTTGGGGACATGACTGAATCCAAGCGCATCCTGCTCGCCGAACCGCGGGGATATTGCGCCGGCGTGGATCGCGCCGTGGAGACCGTCGAGCGTGCACTCGACAAGCACGGTGCGCCCGTCTACGTCCGCAAGGAGATCGTGCACAACCGGCACGTCGTCGACACCCTCGCCGAGCGTGGCGCGATCTTCGTCGGCGAGACCGACGAGGTACCCGAAGGCGCCATCGTCGTGTTCTCCGCCCACGGCGTCTCCCCGGAGGTGCATCGCACCGCCGCGCAACGCAACCTCCAGACCATCGACGCCACGTGCCCGCTGGTCACCAAGGTGCATCAAGAGGCCAAGCGCTTCGCCCGCGATGACTACGACATCCTGCTCATCGGCCACGAGGGCCACGAGGAGGTCGAGGGCACCGCGGGGGAGGCGCCGGAGCATATCCAGCTCGTGGACGGTCCCGACGCCGTCGACACCGTGAGTGTGCGTGACGAATCGAAGGTCATCTGGCTCTCCCAGACCACGCTGTCGGTGGACGAGACGATGGAGACCGTGCGCCGCCTCCGTGAGCGATTCCCCGAGCTCAACGATCCGCCGAGCGACGACATCTGTTACGCGACCCAGAACCGTCAGGTCGCGGTCAAGGCGATGGCCCCGAAGTGCGACCTGGTGATCGTCGTCGGCTCGAAGAACTCGTCGAATTCGGTGCGGCTGGTCGAGGTGGCACTGCAGAACGGTGCGTCGGCCTCCTACCTGGTCGACTATGCGCGGGAGATCGATCCGGCGTGGCTCGACGGCGTCGAGACCGTCGGCATCACCTCGGGTGCGTCGGTGCCGGAGGTCCTGGTCCGTGGGGTCATCGACTTCCTCTCCGAGTACGGCTTCGACTCCGTCGAGAAGGTCACCACCGCCGAGGAAACGCTGACCTTCGCCCTGCCGCGTGAACTGCGGCCGGCTCGAACGGCCAAGTAACCCAATACCGGATCCGTCGCACCCGGGTTCGGGTCAGTACTCGTCAGGGTCGAGTCGACGGACCCGACGATGGGGTAGCGAGAGCGCCAGGACCGCAACCACCACGGCGACGGCGAGCCCCACGCCCACCAGGGCGACGTTGCGCGGAGTGTGATCGGGTGTCGGCGCGACCGCGGGAGCCGCGATCGGCGTAGGCATCTCGGGATCGGCGAGCGGCCCATCGGGCAGTTCGGCGGTCAACGCCGCGAGCGTATCGATGACCCCGTGACCGATCGCCTGATCGTGGCCCGGTCCCGGGGCGTGCGCGGTGCGGACGATACGGTCCATCACCTCACCCGCCGACAACTCCGGGTACCGTGCGCGGACCAATGCCACCGTGCCGGCGACGAACGGGGTGGAGAAGCTGGTACCCAGCAACGGCTGCGGACCCGAGTTGCTTCGCTGCGCATTGACGAGCGACGAACTACGGGGAGTGCTGTCGAGACTGATGATCCCGGTACCCGGTGCCGCGACATCGACCCATGGCCCGTGCAGGCTGAACGAACTCGGCGCTCCGGTGCCGGCATCGACCGAACCCACCGCGAGAACATACGGCGAGAACCAGGCGGGACTGGCCACGGTCTGGACCGAACCCCACCCGTCGGGATCGCCGGATAGCGGTGGCGGATTCTGTTCGGCGCACGCCGACCCCTGCGACAGGTTGCCCGCCGCGACCACCACGACCACGTTGCGGTCGAAGGCGTAGCGGACCGCGGCGCCCAGCGAACGGTCGGCGGGCCGGGCACCCGCCGGCGAACACGCCACCTCGGAGATGTTGATGACCGTGGCACCGAGGTCGACGGCACGGACCACCGCGTTGGCGAGGGTGGTCACCGACCCGTATCCGCCGCCGACCGCCGGGTCCGCGTCGTCGCGACGCCGGTCCTTGGCGTCGAAGGCGCTGCTGGACTGGCGAATCGAGATGATCGAGGCATCCGGGGCCACCCCGGAGAACGCGTCGTCGGGCGAGGGGGCGGCCGCGATGAGCCCGGCCACCAGCGTGCCGTGCGCATCACAGTCGGCGAGTCCGTCGCCACCGGAGACGTAGTCGCCGCCGCCGCGCAATCGTGGCAGCCGGGGATGCGGAGTGACACCGGTGTCGATCACTGCGACTCGTTGGCCCGCGCCGCGGGAAAAGCGCCAGGCCTCTTCCAGATTCATCATCTGTTGGGCAGCAGAGGGCTGGCTCGCGGCGGTGACGGCGACGGGGCGCGCGCAGAGCGTGCGTTGTTCGGTGGGTTCCGGCGGCGCCACCGGCGCCGACCGGTTCAACGCCCCCGGGTCGACCTGAGGAGGATTCAGCGCGAAGGCGGGCCCACCCCCGGAGACGATGACAAGCGTGGCGACGGCCAGTGCCATGGCGAGGCCGGTCGGGAAACGACGACGACGGACAACTCCGGACGCCGGTCGCCCAGCTCCGTGACGGACCACTAGATGTCCCGAACCGTCTGGTACAGATCGAGAATCCAGACGAGCAGCGGCACGATCACCACGATCAGGGCGTACTCGCCGAGTTCGGCGAGGCGTCGCATCACCGGCGAGAACTCATGTCCGGGTGCGAGCACACCGACCACGAGTGCGACAACGAGAGCTGTTGCCGCGACCACGAATCCGACGAACGGCCACCACCCGTCGACCGCGGTCAACGAACCGACGAGCGCAGCGAGGGTCAGCACCCCACCGCCGATCAGGACACACGCCTGCACGAGGTCGCTGTGTGAGCGGCCGCGCAGGCACACCACGGCGGCCAGGATGACCGCCAGTGCCATCGACTTGGCGTCGACGCCGTTCCACGGGGTCGCGGTGATGACCGCGGCGGGGCCGATCACCGCGGTGGCACCAGCCACGATGCCCGTGAGATAGGCGTTCGCCAGATACGAACGACGTTCGAGCGCATCGGCTTTCGGAAGAGCCATCGCTCCGATCGCGCCGATGCCCTCGATGGTGGGGACAGGCTGGGCGTCGTCCGGATCGAGCGGCACCCCAGCCGTCGGCACCGGCGGCAGCGGTAGTTTCGCCAACACGATCGTCAGCCGGGGCGCCATCGCGACGACGAGCAAGGCCGCGGCCGCGCCGACGGCGGCGACATTGCGCGTCGAGCTGTCGATGAGCAGAGCGGCCAGCGAGATCGCACCACCGATCACCGAGGCGGTCAGCAGGGCGGCGTGCACCACCGCGCCGACCGCGCTCAGCCGATAGGACACGACGCAGACGAGCACCACCACCGCGAACCCCAGCGAGAGATGCGCGGAGCCGTAGGGTCCGGGAACGGTGAGCATGCCGGCCACGAACGCCGTCGGAGCGGCCGCGGCAGCCAGGACCGTCGCCGTGGTGTCGTCGCGATATCGATGGGCGACGATGGCCGATGCGGTGACCAACGCCAGCGTCATCGTCGCGGCCGGGATCGCCGGCCACCAGACATCGGCATGCCACCGCATCCCGGCCAGGGCCACCGCGCCGACGATGCCCGCCAGGATCGCCGCGGCGAATCCGATCACCCGGGCTCCCTGCGCCGACCAGTTGGCGAAGCGCGATTCGTTCAGGCGCGCAACGGCATCGACGACGTCGTCGAACAGTGCCGGCGAATCGTCGGTGCGCACCGAGGTGACCATCAGCAGGTCGCCGTCACGCACCCCGGAGTCGGCGAGCGAACGGTTCACGGGCAGCGGCGGCTGCCCGATGCGCGACAGGGTCCATCGCGACCGCCGATCGAGCACGTTGTCGCCGCTCGGGTCCGGCTCGGTGTCGTCGGGGTCTCGCCGGCGCGGGCTGCGCGACTCGATCTGGGTGACGAGATCGCCGAGGAGCGCAGCCACCGGGACTGCAGCCGGAAGTGCGACGTCGAGCTGGGTGTTGCCGCCGAGCACCGACACCCGTACCAACGCGGGTTCGATCGACGGCGCCGACGCCCGCAGCGCACCGTTCTCGGCGGGTGCCGCTGGTCGGGTATCCACAGATGACATCTCGACGTTCCTCCCCCTTGATTCGCAGTTACCATAACCACACGTTCGGCTTTGGGTGAGATGTCCTATTCGTTCCGGTGGATAACACGGTGTACGGAACGTCTCGGTGAGTCGACGGGGGACAACGCGCGAGGGGCGAGGTAGAGGGGACGAGGGGGACAGGTGAGCACAACCGATGGTTTCGTGCGGCGGCCACGGATCACGCCACCACGTGCGCCCGGTGGTGAACTGAACATCCAGCCGCCCCCGGATGTGCCGCGGGTGGTTCCGGGCGGGATGTTGCTGAAGTTGCTGCCGGTGATCATGGTGGTCGCGGTCATCGGCATGTTGGCGATGATGTTCGCGACCGGGGGTCGCAACATCCTGACCAATCCGCTGTTCATGATGTTCCCCCTGATGATGCTGATGTCGATGTTGGGCATGTTCGCCGCGGGAGGTCGTGGGGGCGGCAAGAAGGCCGCCGAACTCAACGAGGAACGCAAGGACTACTTCCGCTATCTCGCCGGCCTGCGCACCCAGGTCGGCGACACCAGTGGTGCGCAGCGTGCGGCGTTGGCCTGGAGCCATCCCGATCCACGCAGCATTCCCGATCTGATCGGGACGCGCCGGATGTGGGAGCGGCGACCGGTCGACAACGATTTCGCGCATGTGCGGGTCGGTCTGGGTACGCAGAGGTTGGCCACCCGCCTGGTGCCGCCGGAGACCGGGCCGCTGGAGGATCTCGAGCCGGTGTCGATGGTCGCACTGCGACGATTCGTCCGGACGCACTCGGTGGTGCACCGACTGCCGACCGCGGTGTCGCTGCGGGGCTTTCCGGCCATCAACGTCGAGGGTGTGCGTCAAGAGACCCGAGAACTGCTGCGCGCCATGGTCATCGAGTTGTGCGCCTTCCATGGACCGGACCATCTGCGGGTGGCCGTGGTGACCGCCGACCCGGCCGGTGAGGCCTGGGACTGGGCGAAGTGGCTGCCGCACGTCGGACATCCCTCGCTGGCCGATGCCGTCGGACCGATGCGGATGATCTTCCCGACATTGGCGGATCTGGAGACCGCGCTGGCCACCGAACTGGCCGACCGCGGCCGGTTCTCCCGGTCGGCGCCGCCGACTCCCGGTCGGGTGCACCTGGTGGTGGTCATCGACGACGGCAGGGTGACCGGAGCGGAGCGGCTCGTCAACGACGCCGGAATGGAGGGCGTCACCGTACTCGATCTGACCGCACCACTCGACGGGCTCGCCGCCAGACGCGGACTGCAACTGGTGGTCGCCGACGGCACGGTCTCGGCGAGAAGTGCCTTTGGCACCGAGGATTTCGCGACGATGGACGCGTTGGGTGTCGCCGAATGCGAGGCCGTGGCCCGACGGCTGGCTCGCTATCGGTTGGCGACGGCGGCCTCCCTGGTCAGTCTCGATTCCGAGGCCACCGCCCTCGACCCCGGACTACCGGCGTTACTGGGCATCGACGATGTGTCCCGCTTCGATACGGCGGTGCACTGGCGAGGGCGCACCGGGCGTGACCGCTTGCGCGTTCCGATCGGCTACACACCATCGGGTGGGACAGTCGAACTCGACATCAAGGAGAGCGCGCACGGCGGCACCGGTCCGCACGGGTTGTGCATCGGCGCAACCGGTTCGGGAAAATCGGAATTCCTGCGCACGCTCGTGGTGGCGATGCTGGCCACCCACTCACCCGCCGAGCTCAATCTGGTCCTCGTCGACTTCAAGGGCGGCGCCACCTTCCTCGGGCTCGAACGCAGCCCCCATGTGGCGGCCTTGATCACCAACCTCGAGCAGGAATTGGCGATGGTCGACCGGATGAAGGATGCGCTGTCGGGGGAATTGAATCGTCGTCAAGAAGTGTTGCGCGCGGCCGGGAACTTCGCCAACGTCACCGAATACGAACAGGCCCGCGCCGCCGGCGCTCCGTTGCAACCCCTGCCGGCATTGTTCATCGTCGTGGACGAGTTCTCCGAATTGCTGGCGCAGAAACCGGATTTCGCCGAACTGTTCGTCGCGATCGGACGGCTCGGGCGGTCGCTGCACATTCATCTGCTGCTTGCCTCCCAACGACTCGAGGAGGGCAAGTTGCGCGGTCTCGACAGCCACCTCTCGTATCGGATCGGTCTGAAGACGTTCTCGGCGAACGAATCCCGATCGGTACTCGGGGTTCCCGACGCGTACCATCTGCCCAGCGTGCCCGGTTCGGGATACCTCAAATGCGATGCGGGCGAGCCGATCAGGTTCAACACCTGCTACGTCTCGGGTCCGTATCACCCGCCCGCCGACGTGCGAGACACCGTGACCGGGGTCGGTGACGCGCCGGGGTTACGGGGTGCGATGAAGATGTTCACCGCCCTGCCCGTCCCGTTCGACGCCGCCGACGACGCCTCGGGCCTGGATACGACGGGG
>NZ_MVPX01000125.1:0-7957 GCF_002043085.1 Gordonia sp. i37
GCCGCCCGCCTCCTCACCCCCTTCCGTGTCGGCCCCCGCTGCGTCGACCCCACCTGCGTCGACCCCACCTGCGTCCACCGCCACCTCCGACACCCCACCGGAGCCGGCGGGCGTGACCGCCGGAACTGTGAGTGTTCCGTCCCTGCTGCAGACCCTGGTCGGACGGATCGCCGGAGCCGGGCCCAGCGCCCACGAGGTCTGGCTGCCACCGCTCGACGAGTCGCCGACCGTCGACGGGTTGATCGGCGACCGCGACTTCTCGACACCGTCGGCACCCGGCGATCTGCGGGTACCGGTCGGCGTCATCGACCGGCCCTTCGATCAGCGCCGTGACCAGCACGTCCTGGACCTGTCCGGTGCGGCAGGCAACGTCGCGGTCGTCGGCGGCCCCCAGACCGGCAAGTCGACCGCGGTACGCACGCTGATCGTCGCCGCGGCCGCCACCCACACCCCCGAACAGGTGCAGTTCTACTGTCTGGACTTCGGTGGGGGTTCCCTCGCCGGTATCGCGGGCCTGCCCCACGTGGGTTCGGTCGCGACCCGCGGCGACATGGACGCGGTGCGTCGCACGGTCGCCGAGGTGACCGCGGTGGTGCGGGCGCGGGAGTTGCGGTTCGCCCGTCTCGGTATCGAGTCGATGTCCGATTACCGTGCGCGGCGCCAGGACTGGATGCGGACCGGCCGCACCGGGCCCGACGATCCGCTCGCCGATGACCCGCACGGCGATGTGTTCCTGGTTCTCGACGGGGTCGGCGTGTTGCGCGGGGAGATGGAGTTCCTGGAAGAACAGATCGGGATCATCGTCTCCCAGGGGCTTTCCTACGGCGTCCACCTGATCGTGACGGCCACCCGCTGGGCCGAGGTCCGCCCGGCGATGCGGGACCTGATCGGCAGTCGACTCGAACTACGCCTCGGTGACGCCATGGATTCCGAGCTCGGACGCAAAGCGGCCTCGCAGGTGCCGCACAACCGGCCCGGTCGTGGACTCAGCCCCGACGGTATGCATCTGCTGGTGGCATTACCGCGCCTCGACGGCGACCCCTCGCCGGCGACATTGCCGATGGGCGGACAACTCGCCCTCGACACGATCTCGCTGGCCTACCCCGACCGGCGAGCACTGCCGGTGCGCAAGCTCGGCACCGAGATCTCCGCGGCACGCGTTGCCGAGCTCGTCGCCGACGCCGAGATCGTCCTCGGTCCCCACCAGGTGGCCATCGGAGTGGGGGAGCTCGAACTCGCCCCGGTCATCCTGGATTTCGGTGTGCAGCCCCATTTCATGGCCTTCGCCGACGTCGAGCACGGCAAGAGCACACTGCTGAAAACGATCGTCTCCGGTTTGGTCGGCGGGGCCACGCCGGATCAGGTGAAGATCGTGTTGATCGACTACCGCCGCACCATGCTCGGCATCATCACCGGTGATCATCTCGCCGGGTACGCAAGTTCGGGGGAGAACGCGACGAAGATGATGCACCAGCTCGCCGCGTACTTCACCAAACGCCTGCCACCCGACGACCTGACCGTCGATGCGCTCAAGGTACGCAGCTGGTGGTCGGGACCGGACGTGTACATCGTCGTCGACGACTACGACATGGTCGCCACCTCGTCGGGGAATCCGTTGTTGCCCTTGATCGATCTGGCATCCCACGCCCGCGACATCGGTATGCACATCGTGTTGGCGCGTCGCTCCGGCGGACTCGGGCGGGCGCTGTTCGACCCGGTGATCGGGCGACTCAAGGATCTCTCGTCGGACATGCTGCTGATGAGCGGTGACCGCGACGAGGGATACATCACCGGACGAACCCGCATGCAGCGGTTGGTGCCCGGCCGCGGTGAACTCGTGTCCCGCACCCGCACGCAGGAGATGATCCAGGTCGCCACCTCCGACCCGACCGGTCCGGACACCCCATGACGGGAATGCTGGCCACCGACCGGGGCATCCCGGGCGCCGCGACGACGACCTCGGCGAGACCGCTCGTGATCGATCTCGCCTACGGGCACACCACGATCGGTGCCGTCGGCGGCCCGGACGTCACCGACCTCCTCGAGGCCATCGATGCGGACGTCATCGTCGCAGGCGGGGTCCGGATCGGCGTCGAACAACGCTGGCGTGAGGTGTTCGCGCAGATGATCGGCGGGTACCGCGGGCCCCTGCTCATCGGCCATCCCAGCACCTGGGGTGCCATTCGTAGAGGGGTGCTCACCCGGGCCGCGGGCTCGCTGCGCCCGGACATCACGCTGGTACCCCGGGCGATCCTCGTCGCCCGCAGCCATGCCGATGCGACGGTCAGCAGGTGCGCCGTCGTCGAGACCACCCACCGGCCCACGCACCACTGCGCACCGGTGCCGCCGCGCTGGGGCGTGCAGCGTCTGCGTCGCGGGGCCGCCGGCTGGGAGATCGAGGATTCCGCGGTGCTCCGCCCGGCCGGCTCGACGGCCGGCGACGCCGCGGCGGTCGAAGAGGCGATCGACGACGGCGTCGAGGCGGTCTACGTCGACGGTGACGATCCGGCGGAGGTGGGCCGGGCCGTCGACCTGATCCTCGACCACGCTGTGGCCGGCCGGGTCGTGTCGGTCGATCGCCGACTGATCGCCCGCTGGGGTTCTCGCGTCGCCCACCTCGAGCCGCTGGATTTCGGCGACCTCGAGGCGCGGGTGGCCGCATCGTCGGGGCGCCGGCGTGTGGAGCTGACGCGATGGCAGGTGCTCGGCGCGATATTGGCGGTCGCCATGCTTGTTGTCGGTGTCGTCGCCGCGGTGGCGTTGACCCGACACGACCGGCCACCTGCGCCCGCCGACCACCGCGTCACCCAGGGGCGGACGAGTCTGCTGATCCCGACCGACTGGCAGCAGGCCGAGCAGAGTGCGCCGAGTGGTGCGACGTCCTCGTCGGTGCAGTCGCGCATCGTGTTCGTCGCCCCCGAGGACGGTAGCCGCATCCTGCTGGTCCAGAGCACCGTGCGGGCGGGCTCGACGCCGTCGTCGGTGGCGCTGAGCCTGCGCAATCGGATCGCCCAGCGTGGCGACGACGTGGTCAGTGAGTTCTCCGCGTCGACCCGCTTCGCCGGGCGGGATGTGATCAGCTACCGCGAGGCCCCGGCATCGGGTGCGCCGATCCGCTGGTACGTGCTCGTCGAGCACGATCTACAGGTGAGTGTCGGATGCCAGGCCGGCACCGGCGGTGACTCCGTCGACGAACCATGCGCGCAGGCGGTGGCCTCGGCGCGCATCGCCCCGGCCTGACCTGCGGGTGCCGACGGGTACCCCGCCGGCGCGGGTGAGGCGTGTTTTGACCCTGACCTGGGCTCTCGCGTAGCCTGGATCGCTGGTGCGTGGCACCTTCTCGTCGTGCTCATCGAGCGCGGTGCGAGGAGGTAGTCGAGGCCCGGGTCCCCACTGGTCGCCGGAACATCCTCTGCCGTCGTGCCCGACCAGCATCCATGACAAGAGTTGAAGGACCAACTGTGCCTACCTACACCCCGAAGGCCGGTGACATCACCCACGCGTGGCATGTCATCGACGCCACCGACGTGGTGCTCGGCCGGCTGGCCGTGCAGAGCGCGAACCTGCTCCGCGGCAAGCACAAGCCGACCTACGCCCCGCATGTCGACGGTGGCGATTTCGTCATCATCATCAACGCCGAGAAGGTCGCGCTGACCAGCAACAAGGCCGAGCGCAAGCTGAACTACCGGCACTCCGGGCATCCCGGTGGCCTCAAGGTCCAGACGACTGCCGAGTTGCTCGAGAGCCACCCCGAGCGCGTGGTCGAGAAGGCCATCACCGGCATGCTGCCGCACACCAAGCTCGGCCGCGCCATGGCGTCCAAGCTGAAGGTCTACGCCGGCCCGAATCACCCCCACGCGGCCCAGCGCCCCGTCCCCTTCGAGATCAAGCAGGTGGCCCAGTGAGCAACGAGAACATTTCCGACGAGGCCGTCGAGGCCGCCGTGGAGACCGCTGCCGAGGTCCAGGCTGCCGCCGGTGACGACACCGCAGCTGCCGAGAGCGCCGTCGAAGCCGCCGTCGAGGCCGTCGAGTCGGTCGAGCAGGCTGCCGACGACTACGACGCCGATGCCGTCGCCGAGCCCGCCTTCGATCGTGGCCCGGTCGTCATCGACCGCCCGATCCAGACCGTCGGTCGCCGCAAGGAGGCCGTGGTCCGTGTTCGCCTGGTGCCCGGCTCCGGTCAGTTCCACCTCAACGGCCGCACCATCGAGGAGTACTTCCCGAACAAGGTGCACCAGCAGCTGATCAAGGCCCCGCTGGTCACCGTCGAGCGCACCGAGTCGTTCGACATCTACGCCAAGCTCGTCGGTGGCGGCCCCTCGGGCCAGGCCGGCGCGCTGCGTCTGGCGATCGCCCGTGCCCTCATCGAGGTCACCCCGGAGGATCGCCCGGCCCTGAAGAAGGCCGGCTTCCTCACGCGCGACCCGCGTGCGGTCGAGCGCAAGAAGTACGGCCTGAAGAAGGCCCGCAAGGCGTCGCAGTACTCCAAGCGCTGACTTGGCACGCCTTTTCGGAACCGACGGCGTCCGAGGCCTGGCCAACGCCGAGCTCACCACCGAGCTCGCGTTGCGCCTGGCCTCGGCCGCCGCGTTCGTTCTCGGTACCGGCCCCCGACCCCGCGCGGTCGTCGGCCGGGATCCGCGCGCCTCGGGCGAAATGCTGGAGGCCGCGGTCTGCGCCGGGCTGGCCGCCTCGGGTGTCGACGCGATCCGCGTCGGCGTCCTGCCCACCCCGGCCATCGCCTTTCTCACCGCCGACTACGGCGCAGCGTTCGGCGTGATGATCTCGGCGTCGCACAATGCGATGCCCGACAACGGGATCAAGTTCTTCGGCGCCGGTGGCCACAAACTCGACGACGAGATCGAGGACCGTATCGCCGCGGCGATGGACACCGAGTTGCCCCGTCCCACCGGTGCCGGCGTCGGCCGACTGTCCGACGCGCCCGATGCGTCGCAGCGTTATGCCCGGCATCTGGCCGAGGCGATCGATGTGCGACTCGACTCGCTGACCGTGGTGGTCGACTGCGCCAACGGCGCAGCGTCACTCATCGCCCCGCAGGTCTACGCCGCCGCGGGGGCCACGGTCATCCCCATTCACGCCGACCCCGACGGCATCAACATCAACGAGGACTGCGGCTCGACCCACATGGGGAAGTTGCAGGCCGCGGTACTCGAACACGGCGCCGACCTCGGGTTGGCCCACGACGGTGACGCCGATCGGTGTCTCGCGGTCGATTCCACCGGCCAGATCGTCGACGGCGACCACATCATGGCGATTCTCGCAGCCGCGCTGCACCGCCACGGACGCCTGCACGAGGGCGTGCTCGTCGCCACGGTGATGAGCAACCTCGGCCTGCACATCGCGATGCGGGAAGCGGGAATCACGTTGCGCACCACCGCTGTCGGCGACCGCTACGTCCTCGAGGAACTCCGCCGCGGTGGCTTCTCGCTCGGCGGCGAACAATCCGGGCACATCGTCGTCCCGGCCTCGGGCACCACCGGCGACGGCATCCTCACCGGTCTGCTGCTGATGGCGGAGATGGTCGAGAGCTCCTCGCGACTGGCCGATCTCGCGGCCGTCATGACGGTGTTGCCGCAGGAACTGATCAACGTGCGCGTCACCGACAAGCATGCGGTCGCCACCGCGGCGGCCGTCACCGAGGCGGTCTCGGCCGCAGCGGCCGAGCTCGGTGACGGAGGTCGAATCCTGTTGCGCCCGTCCGGAACCGAGCAGTTGGTTCGCGTGATGGTGGAGGCACCGACCCCGGATCTGGCACACACGATCGCCGCGCGCGTCGCCGACGTCGTCGAGACCGCCGGCGCGTGACGCACACACGGTCATGAGCGGTGTCCCAAAGGCTGTCCTGTTCGATTTCTCGGGCACGCTCTTCCGCTTCGAGGCACGTGACGAGTGGTTCGCCGACCTCCACGACCAGCAGGGCCGGCCGCTGCACGTCGACGCGCAGGCCGAGTTGGTGCGCCGGATGACCCAGCCGGTCGGATTGCCCGCCGACATCATCGACGACGACCGGATCGCCTGGGAGCAGCGAGATCTCGATCCCGTCCAACATCGGCGCGCGTATCTGGCGATGCTGCGCACTTCTGGGCTCACCGTGCCCGGCCAGGCGGAATCGCTGTACGAACGGGTACTCGACCCGCACTCGTGGGTACCCTTCCTCGACACCGCGGCGGTCTTGACCGCGCTGTCCGCCCGGCGGATTCCCGTGGGCGTCGTCAGCAACATCGCCTTCGATCTCCGAAAAGTCTTGGCGCTGAACGACCTCGCCGACACCGTCGGCGCGTACGCGCTGTCCTACGAGGTCGGTGCGATCAAACCCAATCCCCGGATCTTCCATGCCGCGCTCGATGCGCTCGGCGTGGCGGGCTATGACTGCCTGATGGTCGGGGACAGCGAGGAGGCCGACGGCGGAGCCCGCCGGATCGGCGCCGCCTTCGAACTCGTGCACGACCTCCCGCCGGAGCAGCGGCCCACCGCGCTCGGCGACGCCGTCCGCGCGCACGGCATCGACCTCTGACGGCGCGACCGGCCCGGAGAAGAAAGCCGCGCACGTCGGCGCCCGATACGTGAGACTTGGGTCAGTTGGGTGAACCTGGCGTGAGGGGAACCACGGGGACGTCGCGTGCGTCCAACCTCACGGTGGACATCTCGAGGCGAGTGATGATGGGCAGGGGAGGGAGTCGGTATGAAGCACGAGGCAGCCTCATCCGAGGAGGCGACCGGGGTGACGTCGAGGGCCGGGGTGTCGGTGGAAACCGACGAGGTGCTCGCCGTCGCCGACTTCTATCGCAAGACCTCGCAGGTACTCGCGGTGGCCGCGGGCGACCTCGACGAGCACCGATTCGGCACCTGGGCCGCCGACGATGACGACCACGCCCGGCTCGCCGGCCGCTTCACCGAGATCAGCCGGGTGCTGACCGGACGATTGCGTGATCAGTCGGAGTCGGCCGCGGCGCTCGCAGAGCTCCTGACGCGCGGACTCGCCGCGATCGATGCCGCCGACGACGAGGCGGCGCGAGGTGTGTCCGCCGCGGTGGCGGGAGCTGATTCGGATGGCTGATCCGTCGGAAACACTTGTCGCGCTACGTGATCGGGCGATCGCGGGCGTCGAGGACCTGATCTCGGTGCTCGGTGCCGGCCGCGTCGTCGGGGTGGCCGTCCCCGCCGACGATGAACTCCGGGCAGTACTGGCGCGGACCGGACGGCTCGACATCCCCGGGCTGGCCGCCGACGCACGCCGGCTGGCCGCCGTGCACCGGGTCGTCGCCGACCAGATGCACCGGCTGCCCGAGCAGCAGGTACGTCTCGACCACGGCTGGTCGTCAGGTGCCGGAGCCGTTGCCGTCGGCCTGGTGATCGAACACCAACGCCGCGCCGAGGCCGATCTGGCGGTGGTCCGCTCCGTGGCGGAGGCGACGAGCGCCGCAGCGGCGGGAATCGATCAGATCCTGCGTACCTGGTATCGCACGGTGGCCCGGCTGTCATCGCCGCTGGTCGCAGGCGTGCCATTGCCCGAGCTACCCGCGGCGGTGCTGACCGGTCGTGTCCCGCCCGCTGTGGTCGCCGCCGACATCACCTCCCGGATCGCGCTGCTGACCACGACCGCACACGCCACTCAAAGCGGTGTGCAGGCAATTCTGTCGATCCTTACCCGATCCGCCGACGAGTGGGATCTGACTCAACGCACCGAGGCACCGGCGCGGGTGCGCGTGCCGGATGGTGACGGCGGTTCACCGGACGAGCGAGGCGATGTCCCCGTCGAGGGCAAGGTACCGACGCCCGACGCCGCGCGACCCGTGGCCGCCGGACAACCCGCGCACGTCACGGTGACCGACGGATCGCCCGCCGTCGAACCGAAGTCGAATCCGGCCCCGGACGGCCCCGACGTACCGTTCACGCTCACCGCAGAGGAGGCGGGTACGGGTCAGAACGGCTCC
>NZ_MVPX01000126.1:0-4279 GCF_002043085.1 Gordonia sp. i37
TGCACCGAATCCGGGGACCCAGCGGGCCCCGGCGTCGGATCTGGCTCTGGCAGGTGATCAATGAACGCGGCCGAGCAGATCGAACACCTCACCCGATCGACGATCGGGAGCCTGACTGCCGCGTCCCGCGAGTTCAGCGAGACGCAGCAGGCGCTGGTTGCCCGACTCGACGATCACCAGCACGCACACCGCACCGAGGTGTCGCAACTGCGCACCGACCTGCAGACCGCCGCCGATGCCGCCGACAACGCCACGCCGCGGATCCTGCTGCCCGCCGACATCGCCGAGGCCAGTCCCCACGGCGCGGCCGCAACCGAATAGGCTGTTTCCCGTGTCCGGCAAGAAGCGATCCAGCAAGCCGTCCAAGCCACCTGCCAAGCAATTCAAGGCGTTGACGAGGCGCGGTCCGCACCGTGTGCTCGCGGGCAATCTGGGCATCGTCGGAATCGAGGGGCGGGTGTTCACGCCCGCCGACGGCACCCGGTTACCGGCCATCGCGTTCGGCCACACCTGGCTGTCCGGCGGCAACCGATACCGGGACCTGGCCTACCACCTGGCCTCGTGGGGTTTCGTCGTCGCACTCCCACAGGGGCAGCGCGGACTGATGCCCTCGGATGTGGGACTTGCCGCCGAGATGCGTTCGGCACTTGGTGTGGTCTGCAGTGCGCCCCTCGGCGACGGCGGGATCACCGTCGACGCAGCGAAGGTCGGGTTCGCCGGACACGGCTTCGGCGCCGCGGCTGCGGTGCTCGCCGCCTCCGACGAGCTGTTGCTGGGTCAGGAACCGGTGCCGACGTCGGGTGTGGTGGCGATCTTCCCCGCCCCGACGACCGCATTGCTGCCGGCCGCCGCGCCACGCGTCACCGCGCCCGGGCTCATCCTGGCCGCCGGGACCGAACTCGACACCTTCGACGCCAATGCCCGTCCGCTCGCGCGCGTGTACGGCGGTGATGTGGTGTTGCGCACTCTGCCTGCCGCAACCAGTCGCGGGCTTCTCGAACGCCGCACCTGGAAGACGATCCTCGGGGCGAACGGGGCCGACAAGACCACACATCGGCAGGTCCGCGCACTGATGACGGGATTCCTCCTGCACACCGTTGCCGGCGACACCGACTATGCCGGGTTCGGTGACCCGCAGGCCGTCATCGGCAAGAGTCTGGTTGTCGACCCCTCCGACGAGCCCGAACACGAGTTGGATCACATCTCTCGTCTGCTCGGCGCCAAGCCCCGCGAACAGCGTGGCCGGATCGCCCGCAGAATCCCGGTACCCTGACCTTCTATGTGTGGAATCGTCGGATATGTGGGAGGGCGTGACGCCCTCGACATCGTGGTCGAAGCGCTGCGGCGGATGGAGTATCGCGGCTACGACTCGGCGGGTGTGGCAATTCTCGACGGCCACGGGCATACCGCGATCGAGAAGAAGGCCGGACGGCTGGAGAACCTCGACAAGGTGATCGCCGGCGTCGGGCGGGAGAAGCTGTCGGGCACCACCGGGATGGGCCACACCAGGTGGGCGACCCATGGTCAGCCGACCGACCGCAACGCGCACCCGCACGCGAGCACCGACGGCAAGCTCGCCGTGGTGCACAACGGCATCATCGAGAACTACGCGCCGCTGCGTGACGAACTCGAGGCCGACGGTATCGAGTTCACCTCCGACACCGACACCGAGACCGCGGTCCATCTCGTCGAACGCGAGTATGTGAACGGCCCCGACGCCGGTGACTTCGTGGCGAGTGCCTACCGCGCCCTGCGCCGTCTCGAAGGTGCGTTCACGCTGGTGTTCACCCACTCCGATCATCCGGGCACGATCGTGGCGGCACGCCGCTCGACCCCGCTCGTGGTGGGCGTGGGTGTCGGCGAGATGTTCGTCGCGTCCGACGTGACGGCGTTCATCGAGCACACCCGCGAAGCGGTGGAGCTCGGCCAGGACGAGGTCGTGGTGATCACCGCCGACAGCTACGCCATCACCGACTTCGACCAGAATCCCCGGGCGGGTAAACCGTTCCACATCGACTGGGACCTCGCCGCCGCCGAGAAGGGCGGCTACGACTTCTTCATGCTCAAGGAGATCGCCGAGCAGCCCGCCGCGCTGGCCGATACCCTCCTCGGCCATCTCGAGGAGGGCCGCATCGTCCTCGACGAGCAACGCCTCACCGATCAGGACCTGCGTGACGTCGACAAGGTCTTCGTCGTGGCCTGCGGCACGGCCTACCACGCCGGGATGCTGGCCAAGTACGCGATCGAGCACTGGACGCGACTGCCCGTCGAGGTCGAACTCGCCAGCGAGTTCCGTTATCGGGACCCGGTGCTGGATCGCTCGACGCTGGTCGTGGCGATCTCGCAGTCCGGCGAAACCGCCGACACCCTCGAGGCCGTCCGGCACGCCAAGGACCAGAAGGCCCGGGTGTTGGCGATCTGCAACACCAACGGCGCGCAGATCCCGCGCGAGTCCGACGCCGTGCTCTACACCCACGCCGGACCAGAGATCGGGGTGGCCTCCACCAAGTGTTTCCTCGCCCAGATCGCGGCGGCCTACATGGTCGGCCTGGCTCTGGCCCAGGCCCGCGGGACCAAGTACGCCGACGAGGTCGCCCGTGAGTTCGCGGCGATGGAGCACATGATCGAGGCGGTCCGCGACGTCCTGGGCACGATGGAACCGGTGCGCGAGCTCGCTCACTCGCTGGCCCATCACAACACGGTGCTGTTCATCGGCCGTCACGTCGGGTATCCGGTGGCGCTCGAGGGTGCGCTGAAACTCAAGGAACTCGCGTACATGCACGCGGAGGGTTTCGCGGCCGGCGAGCTCAAACACGGCCCGATCGCACTCATCGAGGACGGCTTGCCGGTGATCGTCGTGATGCCCTCACCCGACGGTCGTGCGGTCCTGCATTCGAAGATGGTCTCCAACATCCGGGAGATCCAGGCCCGCGGGGCAGTCACCATCGTGATCGCCGAGGACGACGACGCATCGGCGAAATCCGTTGCCGATCACTTCATCCCGATCCCTAAGACGCCGACGCTGTTGCAGCCGCTGGTGTCGACGGTGCCGTTGCAGGTGTTCGCCGCCAGTGTCGCGCAGGCCCGTGGCTACGACGTCGACAAGCCTCGTAACCTGGCCAAGTCGGTCACGGTCGAGTAGGTCCGGGACGCGCCCATGCCGGTCAGTCACTTCACCGCCGAGGAGGTCCGGGCCGCCGAGCGCGCCACCGGGCACCTGCTGACCGACGGCACCCTGATGCGCCGCGCCTCGCACGGCGTCGCGCAGGTGGTCATCGGCGAATTCGCTTCTACGGGCGGATGTTACGGACGCCGGGTGGGGCTCGTGGTGGGTGCCGGTGACAACGGTGGCGACGCCCTGTTCGCCGGAGCGGAGCTCGCTCGCCGTGGTGTCGACGTGACCGCCGTGCTCCTCGCCCCCGACAAGGCGCACCCGGCCGGATTGGCCGCGCTGCGACGTCGCGGTGGGCGTGTCGTCGCGGCACTGCCCGTCGATCTCGACGCCGTCATCGACGGTGTGGTGGGCATCGGTGGGCGAGGTCCGTTGCGCGGCAACGCCGCCGAGGTGTTCGCGGCGCTCGACCCGAGTGTGACCGTCGTCGCGGTCGACCTGCCCTCCGGCGTGGACGCCGACACCGGCGAGGTCCATCACCCGGCGGTGCGCGCCGATGTCACCGTCACCTTCGGCGTGCTGCGTCACGCGCACCTGCTCGCCGGACCGCAGTGCGGGCGCATCCATGTGGTGGACATCGGGCTGTCGGGAACCATCGGCCGGCAGGGCGGTCCCTTCCTGTACTCGTTGTCGGACACCGAGATCGCCGAGGCATGGCCGATTCCGGGCGCCCACGACGACAAGTACACCCAAGGGGTCGTCGGCGTGATCGCCGGCTCGCACCGCTATCCCGGCGCGGCCATCCTCGCCTCGGGCGCCGCCGTCACCGCCACGTCGGGCATGACCCGCTACGTCGGTTCCGCGCACGCCGAAGTCGTCGAACATTTCCCGGAAGTGGTTGCGGTGCCGGATCTCTCCGATGCGGGCCGGGTACAGGCGTGGGTGATCGGGCCCGGAGCGGGCACCGACGCCGCCGCACTCGAGGTGCTGCGCACCGTGCTGGGCACCGATCTGCCCGTGCTCGTCGACGCCGACGCGCTCACCCTCGTCGCCGACCACCACGATCTCGTCGTCGGCCGTGACGCGCCGACACTGCTCACCCCGCACGCCGGCGAATTCGCCCGTCTCACTGGCGAACCGGTCGGCCCGGACCGGCTCCGCGCGGGC
>NZ_MVPX01000127.1:0-13195 GCF_002043085.1 Gordonia sp. i37
GGGGTCACAAGAAGAACGGCAGCCACCACACTCCCGGTATCAGCACGGGCATCGTGACCACACCACTCGCGATCGCCGCGCCGACGAATTCGCTCGTCGCGGGTAGCGGTCCGGTCGGGTGGTGGAGGGCCGTTCGATCCGGCTTCGCCGGGTGTCGCGCGGGTCGCGAGATGAACGCCGTGATCACCAGCACCACCGATGTCCACGCGCCGAGGACCGCTTGCACCCCGTGGACGGCCGCCAGCACCAGGACCGGCCGCCACCACCGACCGCCGGAGCCGGAGATCTCGGCGTCGAGGCCGCCCAAGCCGCCGATCATGAACAGGACGCCACCGACGAGGTAGCAGACCCCGGCCGCGCCACAGGCGATCCATGCGCCGCGTAACAACACTTTCGTGGCCGGTTGGCGGGGACTGTGACCCGCTGGGATCCCGGCCGCCGACGTGGCGGGTGCCATGGGCGGGTGCGGGGTGTGGAATCGGGGAGCGTGCATGCGCAGGGGCCTTTCGGCGACGGGGTTTTCCCCAGTCAAGTGCCCGGATGGGCCGATGGCATGAGCGAATTCCTCAGGTGTGGACAGATCGCCGCCTGTGGACACGGGGCGTGCGCTCCGACGCAAGGTGCGCTATGTGCGAGCCCGGTGGGGGCAACGCCGGCACACCGGACCACGGCGGCCCTCACAAATCTGGGACAATGGGCGGCGATGATCACCTCACCGCCGCCCGGCTCCGGGCATCACGGCTCGGCCCTGGCCGCCGTCGTCGACCTCGACGCCATCGCCCACAACGTGGGTGTGGTGCGCGAGGCAGCGGGTACGGGCGTGATCGCCGTGGTCAAGGCCGACGGGTACGGGCACGGTGCGGTGCCGGTGGCACGTGCGGCCCTGGACGCCGGAGCGGCCGAACTGGGCGTGGCGGTGATCGGCGAGGGACTCGCGCTTCGGGCCGCTGGGATCACCGAACACATCACGTGCTGGCTGCACACCAACAGCGCGGACTTCTCCGCCGCCATCGACGCCGACCTCGACGTCGCACTCTCGTCGGGTCGTCAGCTCGCGGCCGTCCTCGAGGCGGCCCGAGATCGGGGTACCGCGGCCACGGTCACCGTCAAACTCGACACCGGCCTCGGGCGCAGCGGGGTGGCGCCGGAGGAATGGGCGGATTTCGCCGACGATCTCGCGAAGGCCGTCGCCGAGGACGCCGTCCGGGTACGAGCGCTGATGTGCCACCTCGCCCGCGGCGACGAACCCGAGCACCCGTTGAACTCGCTGCAGGCCGAGCGCCTCGACGAGGCGCGCGCCGACCTGATCCGTCTCGACGCGCCGCCGGAGGTCATGCACATCGCGAATTCTCCTGCGGCACTGACCCGCCCGGACCTTGCGCGCGATCTCGTGCGGCCCGGAATCGCCCTCTACGGCGGGGTACCGATCCTTGGACGTGAATTCGGGTTGATCCCGGCGATGAGCCTGCGTGCCGAGGTGGCGTTGGTGAAGAGAATCCCGGCCGGACAAGGGGTTTCCTACAGTCACACCTGGACCACCGAGCGCGACACCACGATCGCGGTGATCCCGGCCGGATACGCCGATGGCGTACCACGACTCGCGTCGGGACGGTTGCGGGTCCGAATCGGCGATCGTGTCTTCGGTCAGGTGGGCCGGGTGTGCATGGATCAGTTCGTGATCGACCTCGGCCCCGACGGTGGCGGCGTGCGCGAGGGTGACATCGCCGAGTTGTTCGGTACCGGCGTCGGCGGCGGACCCACCGCGGCGGAGTGGGCCGAGACGATCGGCACCATCGACTACGAGATCCTCGCACGGATCGGCGGGCGAGCGCGCCGCGAGTACGTCTCATCCCGGCGGCAGGAGGCGACGTGGTGAACTCCACCGAGCGTGTCGGCCTGGCAGCCGGACTCGCCGGGGTGGCGACCCTCGGCGGGCTGGCCGCCGCGGGAGCGGCGCGCAGCGCCACCCGGCGTCGTATCCGACGGGGCCAGGACCCCTATCAGGGGATCGATTTCACCACGATGTACCAGGATCGGGCGTCGACGGTGACCGCGGCCGACGGCGTGCAGCTGGCGGTACGCACCGTCGACCTCGGTGGCCTCGAGCCGGACGAGACGCCGGAGCTGACCGTGATCTTCGTGCACGGGTTCAGCCTGCGGCTGGCGAGCTGGCACTTTCAGCGCTATGCCCTGGCACAGCTGTGGGCAGATCGCCGAATTCGCATGGTGTTCTACGACAATCGCGGTCACGGTCGCAGTGGCGAGGCCCCCGCGGACACGTGCACGATGCAGCAACTCGCCGATGACGCCGTCGCGATCCTCGATGCCACGGCTCCCGAGGGGCGGGTGGTCCTGGTCGGGCATTCGATGGGCGGGATGACACTGATGGCGCTGGCGCGGCGGT
This sequence comes from Gordonia sp. i37, assembly GCF_002043085.1. NCBI lineage: Bacteria > Bacillati > Actinomycetota > Actinomycetes > Mycobacteriales > Gordoniaceae > Gordonia > Gordonia sp. i37. Next base: position 2,405 of record NZ_MVPX01000127.1, read on the forward strand.
ATCCGCAGCTCTTCGCCGCCGACGGCCGGATCGCGGGAGTGGCGCTCGTGGCGACCGCCGCCAGCGGTCTGACCGAGGCCGGACTCGGTCGGGGACTGCGCAATCCACTGCTCGACGGGTTCGCGGTCGCCGCCCGCAACACCCCGCGGGTCATCGAGGCGGGCCGCGACCTGACCCGGCTACTCCTCGAGCCGGTGCTCGTCGCCGCCAGCTTCGGCCCGGATTTCCACAGTCCGGCTGCCGGGCGGGCGGTGGAGAAGATGATTCAGAACACGCCCATCGTGACCGTGGTCAACTTCCTCAACGCGCTGGAGCGTCATGACGAGTGGATGGGTGTTCCGGTGATCGCCCAGGTACCTTCGGTGATCGTGTGCGGCGACGAGGACCGGATGACCCCGTTGCCCAATTCCCTGCAGCTCTACGGCGAACTCGGCACCGACTCGCGGATGGAGGTGGTCGACGGCGCCGGGCACATGGTGCAGATGGAGGCGCCCGACCGCGTCACCGACGCGATCGCCGACCTCGTCGAGCGTGCGCGTCCGGCGCGCCCGGCTCCACGCCGTCGCTGGTGGCAGCGGAGGCTGCGCGCATGAGCGGACCGCAGACCCGCGATCTCCCGGACGTCGCCGACACCGAGATGTTCGGAGAGGAACTCGCGCAAGGACTTTCGGCCGGTGACCTGGTGATCCTGGACGGTCCACTGGGTGCGGGCAAAACCGCTCTCGCCCGCGGCATCGGGCGAGGGCTGGACGTCGCCGGTCCGGTCTCCTCACCGACGTTCATCATCGCGCGCGAACACCGGCCGACCTCGGCCGGTCGGCCCGGGATGATTCACGTCGACGCCTATCGGCTCGGGGGGCTCGAGGAACTCGACGCACTCGACCTCGACACCGACCTCGCCGACGCCGTCGTGGTGGTCGAGTGGGGCGAGGGGGTGGCCGAACGTCTGGCCGAGCGACATCTGCTGGTACGTCTGGTCCGCGACCCCGACACCGACGTGCGCCACGCGAGTTGGGAATGGGTGAATCACCGATGAGCACACCGGAATCGACACCGTCGGTGCCGACGGCCACCGGCACCGTGGCAGGTGAGAGCACTCCCACCGGGCGCACTCGGACCGTGCTCGTGATCGACACCGCCACCGACACCGTCGTCACCGGGATCGGCCGCATCACGACGACGGTCCGGGCTCCCGAGTGCCGTGTGGCCGCCGCCCGCGCGGTGGCCGACGGGCGTCGCCACGCGGAGATCCTGACCTCGCTCATCGCCGAGGTACTCGAGGAATCGGGCGTCGGCCGCGATGGCATCGACGCGGTGGTCGTCGGAACCGGGCCCGGGCCGTTCACCGGCCTGCGGGTGGGCATGGCAACCGGCGCCGGATTCGGTGACGCCCTGGACATTCCGGTGTTCGGTGTCTGTTCGCTCGATGCCATCGCGCACGATGTGGGGCGCGTGAGCGCGCCGGGCGCCACGGTGCTCGCGCTCACCGACGCGCGCCGCCGTGAGGTGTACTGGGCGCTCTACCGCGACGGCGGGCACACCCGCACGCGTGGACCCGAGGTGAGCGCTCCCGGTGTCGTCGCCGAGATCCTCTCCGACTCGGGTGTCGACGCGGTTGGCGGGTCGGCGACCCACCTGCGCCAGAGTGGTTGGGGTGGCGACGATCCGGCGATCACCGTACCCTCGGTTGCCGGATTGCTCGGTGCGGCCGCGATCGCGGTGACCGGTGGGCAGAGTCCACCGCCGCTCCTTCCGCTCTATCTGCGCCGACCCGATGCGGTGGAACGAAAGGACCAGCAACCCAACAAGGTCGGCGCGTCGTGACAACCGGTGCGCCGATCATCGATGCTCTCGACTACCGCGACATCCCCCGTTGTGCCGCCCTGGAGAAGGAGATGTTCGCCGGCGATTCACCGTGGCCGGCAACGGCTTTCCGGGCAGAGCTGAACGCGCCGTATAACCGCTACTTCGCGGCCCGGGACGAGCTCGGTGGTGCCGTCGCCGGCTACGCGGGTATCTCCACCCTCGGATCCGAGGGCAGCTTCGACTGCGAGATCCACACGATCGCCGTCGCGCCGACCCATCGCGGACGCGGTTACGGCAGGGCGTTACTCGATGCGCTGCTCGAGGTCGCCGACTCCGTCGACGCACCGGTCTTCCTCGAGGTGCGCGTCGACAACGTCACCGCGATCGCGCTCTACGAGCGCAACGGTTTCGTGACGTCGGGCGTGCGGCGCGGCTACTACCAGCCCTCGGGTGCCGACGCCTACACGATGATCCGTCCGTCGGCCTCCGGTCGGGTCGGCGTCGACGAGACACTGGATTCGGCAGGCAAGGGCGGGCAGCACACATGATCGTGATGGGTATCGAGAGCTCCTGCGACGAAACGGGAGTCGGGATCGTGCGCTGGGAGCCGGGCACCGACGAGCCCGGTCGGGCGGTCCTGCTTGCCGACGAGGTGGCCTCCAGCGTCGACGAGCATGCCCGATTCGGGGGAGTGGTCCCCGAGATCGCCTCCCGCGCACACCTCGAGGCGATCGTGCCCACCATGCGGCGGGCTCGCGCGGCGGCCGGGATCGATCGTCCCGATGCCATCGCGGTCACCATCGGCCCGGGTCTGGCCGGGGCCCTGTTGGTGGGAGTGGCGGCAGCGAAATCCTATGCGCTGGCCTGGGATGTCCCGCTGTATGCGATGAATCATCTCGGCGGACATGTCGCGGTCGACACGCTGGAGCACGGACCGATGCCCGAATGCGTGGCCCTGCTGGTCTCCGGCGGGCACACGCACCTGCTGCACGTCACCGATCTCGCCGAGCCGATCGTCGAACTCGGTACCACCGTCGACGATGCGGCCGGCGAGGCGTTCGACAAGGTCGCCCGCCTGCTCGACCTCGGTTTCCCTGGTGGACCGGCTCTGGACAAGGCTGCAGCGCTTGGGGATCGGGAGGCGATCGCGTTCCCCCGGGGAATGACCGGGCCCCGCGACGCCCGGTATGACTTCTCGTTCAGTGGGGTCAAGACGGCGGTGGCCCGCTACGTGGAGAAGTGTCGACGAGACGGCGTCGAGGTACCGATCGCCGACGTCGCGGCGTCCTTTCAGGAGGCGGTCGCCGACGTGTTGACGCTCAAGGCCGTACGTGCGTGCGATGACCTCGGCGTCGACACTCTCGTGCTCGGAGGCGGGGCGACGGCCAACTCGCGTATTCGATCTCTGGCGCAAGAACGTTGTGCTGCAGCGGGTATCACGCTGCGGGTACCCACTCCGCGCCGGTGCACCGACAACGGGGTGATGATCGCGACGCTCGGCGCCCACGTCATCGCCGGCGGTGCGCAGCCCTCACCGCTGACGGTGGCGACCGATCCGGGGATGAGCGTGCAGGTCTCGCAGTTGTGACGGCGGAGCGCTGCGTCAGGTGGTGGTGAACCCGCCGCCGGACACCTCGGGGCACGTCACGCACTGCTCGGCGAGGATTCGACGTTGGGTCGGCCGGGCATCGGTGTACCGTCGCGCTCCCTCGTCGGTGAGAGCAGCGAACACCGACCGTCGGTCCGTGGCGCACATCGTGCGCTCGACGAGTCCGTCCTTGTCGAGTCGGGCGACCACGCGCGACAGTGCGCTCTGCGTCAGATGCACCCGCCCGGCCAGATCGCTCATCCGAAGGCTGTGATCCGCTGCGCCCCAAAGAAGTTCGAGGACCTCGAATTCACTGGAGGACAGTTGGTGCAGCGTCTGTAGTTCGCGGTCGAGGGTGCACTGGATGCGGTGGAAGCGGACCGAGAGATCGTGCCATGCGGCGGCGAGTTCCTCGGCACGGTCGTCGCTGGCGGCGCCGGCTCCGCTCGTCGCGTCTCCTTCTGCCGCCGTGGTCATGGCCGCAGCATATCACTGCCACCGCATCTTATGCGTGAGAAAACAATGTGAGATCAAACAATGTAGACGCATTAGATGCGTATGCATATAGTGATCGGCATGGCATTCACAGATCGCAAGGTGGTTTCCCCGGCCTTGCCGGGACACACGGGGGCGCCGCGCGCGCCGCACGACGCGTCACCGCTCGACCCGGCCGACCATGTGGCGGCCGGTCATGTCACGACCGGATCGGGTTGGCCGGCGCGAACCTGGATTCTGCTCGTGGTGCTGGCCGGCGCCTTGTTCCTCGACGGGCTCGACGTGTCGATGGTCGGGGTCGCACTTCCCTCGATCGGCTCCGATCTCGGCATGGGGCAGAGCGAGCTCCAATGGATCGTCAGCGGATATGTCCTGGGCTACGGCGGTCTGCTCATGCTCGGCGGCCGGGTGAGCGATCTCCTCGGCCGGCGGCGGGTCTTCCTCGTCGCGCTCGGCGTCTTCGCGGTCGCGTCGGTGGCCAGCGCCGTCGTCGACATCGACATGCTGATCGTGGCCCTGCGATTCATCAAGGGGGTGGCGGCGGCGTTCACCGTGCCGGCCGGGTTGTCGATCATCACGACCACCTTCGCCGAGGGGCCTGCGCGCAACCGCGCACTGAGCATCTACACCGTCTGCGGGGCCAGCGGCTTCTCGCTCGGTCTGGTCTTCGGTGGACTGCTCACCGAGTGGTCCTGGAGGGCCACCCTGATGTTCCCGGGACCGGTGGCGATCGGATTGTTCTTCGCCGGGCTGCGGGTCATCCCGCGCGGTGAGCGGGTCGCGTTCCGCTGGGCGCAGTTCGACGTCCTCGGTGCGGCGACGAGCACGGGTGCGCTGCTGCTGCTCGTGTTCGCGGTGGTCCGGGCTCCCGAGATCGGGTGGGCGTCGACGGCCACCATCGGCACCTTCGTCGCCTCGGCCGTGCTGGCCGTCGCTTTCCTGGTCATCGAGATCCGGCACCGACACCCGCTCGTGCGACTGGGCATCCTGCGGTCGTACCTGCTGGTACACGCCAACATCTCCGGTGCGCTGATGTTCGGCGGGTATGTCGCCTTCCAGTTCGTCGTCACCCTCTACCTGCAGGACTCGCTCGGCTGGACCCCGCTGGCCATGGCCCTCGGCTTCTTGCCGGCCGGGTTGATCGTCGCGGCCAGCGCGACCCGGATGGACCGGGTACTCGACCGCGTGCCCACCCCGTTGCTGATGGTGCTGGGATTCGCGGCCTTCCTCGGCGGATACCTCTGGTTCGCACGAGCCCAGCCCGGCATGGCCTACGCGGATTTCCTGTTGCCGACCATCATCCTGCTCGGCATCGGTTTCGCGCTCACGTTCCCGTCGGTGACCTCTCAGGGCACCGCGGGCGTCGACGACGACGAGCAGGGGCTCGCGTCCGGATTGGTCAACACCAGCGTGCAGATCGGCGGGGCGGTGATGCTCGCCGTCGTGACCGCCGTGCTCTCCAGCTCGGGGGAGCACAATCGACCCGGCGAGTTGCTCGGCGGGATGACCACGGCGATCTGGCTGGTCAGCGCGCTGTCGGTGATCGGTCTGGTCGGCGCGGTGGCGGTGAGTTGGTTCGGTCGACGCGACGCCGCCGCGGGTGGAGGGCGGTCGGGCGAGTCGAGGGACGAGCCTGCCGCATCGCCGGCCGCAGCGGTGGCGGAGGTGTCCGTTCCGCAGCCGTGTGCCCACTGCTGAGAATTTTGCACCCGCCGCCCTTGAGTGCTGGCACTCGCATGTATAGAGTGCCAATAGGCACTGTGTTGTGAACCTCGGCACCCGCGACGACGAGGTTTGTGGCAGAGCCCCCCAATGCAGGTCAACTGCAACAAGTACATCCACTTCTCGAACGAGAAAGTTGAGGACTGACATCGTGGCGAGCGTGAACATAAAGCCGCTTGAGGACAAGATCCTGGTGCAGGCCGTCGAGGCCGAGACGACCACCGCGTCGGGTCTGGTCATCCCGGACACCGCCAAGGAGAAGCCGCAGGAAGGCACCGTCATCGCAGTCGGTGAGGGACGGGTGACCGAGCAGGGCAACCGTGTCCCGGTCGACGTCAAGGAAGGCGACACCGTCATCTACAGCAAGTACGGCGGCACCGAGATCAAGTACGCCGGCGAGGAGTACCTGATCCTGTCGGCGCGCGACGTGCTCGCGGTCATCGGCAAGTAAGAGCGCAACGCGTTGGAGCGACACGAGAATTCGTGAACCTCTCTCCGCCCCGGTGCCCCTTGGGTCACCGGGGCGGAGTTGCCTGACCGCATCGGTCACACGGAACGCTTCATTCCCGACCCCCACCACCTGTTCGCGCATCACTCCCTATCTCTCGTGCGTTTGCCGCTCCCCCATGTGTTCGCGCCGCGCCGCGATGCAGGAGGAGCCGGCGAGGAGCGTAGCGACAAGCCGGCGACGACGAAGAGCGGCGACTTGAGGCGCGAACACCGCGACTCGCGGAGCGATCGCAGAAAGTACAGAAACTCATGTCCAAGCAGATCGAATTCGATGAAAAGGCGCGCCGCGCGCTCGAACGCGGCATCAATCAACTCGCCGACACGGTGAAGGTCACGCTGGGGCCCCGTGGCCGCCACGTGGTGCTCGCCAAGGCTTTCGGCGGGCCGAGCGTCACCAACGACGGTGTCACGATCGCGCGTGACGTCGATCTCGAAGACCCCTTCGAGAATCTGGGTGCGCAGCTGGTCAAGTCGGTTGCCACCAAGACCAACGACGTGGCCGGGGATGGCACCACCACAGCGACGGTTCTCGCGCAGGCGATCGTCTCGGCCGGTCTGCGCAATGTCGCTGCCGGTGCGGGTCCGATGGCGCTCGGCGCAGGCATCGGCAAGGCTGCCGACGCCCTGAGCGCCGAACTGTTGCGGACGGCGACGCCGGTCGAGGGGCAGAAGGCGATCTCGCAGGTGGCGACCGTGTCCTCGCGGGACGCCGAGATCGGCGAGATGGTCGGTAAGGCGATGGAGACCGTCGGCGTCGACGGTGTCGTCACCGTGGAGGAGGGTTCGGGCCTGAGCACCGAACTCGATGTCACCGAGGGTGTCCAGTTCGACAAGGGCTATCTGTCGCCGTACTTCGTGACCGATGCCGACGCACAGGAAGCCGTTCTCGAGGACGCGCTGGTGTTGTTGTACCGCGACAAGATCAGTTCGCTGCCGGATTTCCTGCCGCTGCTGGAGAAGATCGTCAACGCCGGCAAGTCGGTGTTGATCATCGCCGAGGACGTCGAGGGCGAGCCGCTGTCGACGCTCGTGGTCAACTCGATCCGCAAGACGATCAAGGCCGTCGCGGTGAAGGCCCCGTTCTTCGGTGACCGTCGCAAGGCGTTCCTCGAGGATCTCGCCGTGGTCACCGGCGGGACCGTCATCTCCTCCGACATCGGGCTGAGCCTGGCGACCGCCGAGCTGGACCTGCTGGGGTCGGCGCGGCGCGTGGTGGTCACCAAGGACACCACGACGATCGTCGAGGGTGCCGGGACCGCGGACGCGATCGCCGATCGCGCCGCCCAGTTGCGTCGCGAGATCGAGAACAGTGATTCCGACTGGGATCGTGAGAAGCTCGCCGAGCGGCTCGCGAAGCTGTCCGGTGGCATCGCGGTGATCCGGGTCGGGGCGGCCACCGAAACCGCGCTCAAGGAGCGCAAGCACCGCGTCGAGGATGCGGTGGCCGCGGCCAAGGCCGCCGTCGAGGAGGGCATCATCGCCGGTGGCGGTTCGGCCATCGTGCAGGCCGCCAAGGTGCTCGACGCCCTCGCCGACTCGCTGCCCGGCGACGAGGCGCTCGGCGTGCGGGTTGTTCGCGAGGCCGTCAAGGCGCCGCTGTTCTGGATCGCCACCAACGCCGGTGTCGACGGAGCGGTCGTGGTGAATCGCGTCGCCGAGTCCGGTGCGGGGGAGGGGTACAACGCCGCCACCCTCACCTACGGCGATCTCATTGCCGAGGGCATCATCGACCCGGTCAAGGTCACCCGCTCGGCGGTCGTCAATGCCGCGTCGGTGGCCCGGATGGTTCTCACCACCGAGACCGCGGTCACCGACAAGCCCGAGCAGGCCGCCGAGGCCGGTCACGGACACGGGCACGCGCACTGACGGTCGGTCTTCTTCACGACGGTTTCTTCACGACGATGCCGGGGTGGTCACCACAAGGGTGACCACCCCGGCATCGTCATGTGGTGAGAGGGGTGTCGGGGAGGTCGTTGCGCCCCGGTGGTGGTTGGTGCGCGTTCAGCTCGCGATACGGCGTCCGACACCGCGCTTCATCAGCATGCTGCGTTCGGATTCCGACAGCCCGCCCCAGATGCCGTACGGTTCGGCCACCGCGAGTGCGTGCTCGCGGCATTGGGCGATCACCGGGCACTGATGGCACATCTCCTTGGCGCGCCGTTCACGCTGTGCCCGGGCCCGGCCGCGTTCGCCGTCGGGATGAAAGAACATCGACGATTCGACACCACGGCACAGGCCGTGCATCTGCCAATCCCAGACGTCGGCGTTGGGGCCGGGAAGGTGGTTCGGTGCAGGCATGGCAGCATCTCCTTCTGCAAGGGCGTGGACTCGCGTGGACCTTGTGGGCGTCGAGTCGCGACGTGATCCGACGGTGGCGCCGGTCTGGAGTTCATGACGGTCGTTGTCGTGGTCGTTTCCGGCGACGCAAGAGAACAGTAAGCGGGCCTGAGAAACAACGTCAATACCGTCAATCAGCGGGAAATGATCGAAAAGATTCCGCCATTGTTAACGCAGTGTTAGCTGGAGTCCCGGCGTTAGCACAGCCGTGCCGACCGGTGTTGCGGGGGCGTCCGTGGCCTGCGGAGATGCGGTGTGAGCAGTGCGTATTGGCGTATCCGGAAGGAAATGGGAGGGCGTGGAGAAATGGTGCGGTACGAGCGGCCAAGATATTCGATTAACCTGACGGAAACCTTCACGTCATCGACCGTTGATGCCACCGAGATTTTTAACAATTGTGTCGCCGAGTTAAATTCATGCTAACTGGGACGCCGGACGGTGACGCCGGACACGTTTTCGCTGGTGATGAGCGCGTGCGGCGGTGGTGTACGGCAGTCGAGACCGGTGGGCTCGGGTACGGGGCGGCCGCGTTGACCGCGCTGGCGGAGTTGGTGGCCGACGCCCGGCGTGCCGGCGACGGTCCGATGGCGGCACTCGCCACGAGCACCGCGGCGTCGCTGTACCGGCAGTCGGGTCGTCACCGCGACGCGCGTGCCCTGGACTCGCGCGCGCTGGCATACGTCGATGCCGCCGGGTCGTCGCCACGGCACGCTGACTCGAGGTGGACTCGCGCCGCCCTGGCCGACACTCTCGTCAATCTCGCCGCCGACAATCTGGGGTTGTTACGGTTCGGTGTGTCGCATCGACTCCTCGAACGGGCCGATGTGGTCCTCGGACGGCCGCAGGATCTGGGCGAGGGTCCATGGCTGCCCGACGCCCGGTGCCGGCTTCGATTGCTCTGGGTGCGTGCGGAGTGGGCTCTCTACACCGGCGACGCGAAGCACGCGGTCGAGGTCGCCGAGCGAGCGCAGGCACAGCTCGCCGACCGCGCAGACCATGGAAGCGAGCGCCATCGGATCAAGACCGGGCTGGTCCTCGCGGCTGCGCGCGCCGGCGCCGGGCAGACCGAGCACGCACGACAGGACGCCTCGACGGTGCGTGATCAGGCGGCCGAGGCGGGCCTGCTTCCCCTGTGCTGGGCAGCGTCATCGCTGTTACAAGGACTCGGCGACGCCCCGGATTCGGGACCCGGCGGTCCAGCGCCTTCGACCGGCGCCTCCGTCATCGATCTGCATCGATTGCTGATGGAGCGCGGCATGCCGTTCGTGACGTCGGCGAACGATCGCTAAGGTATTTGGGGTTCGCCGCGCCCGCATGGCAGTCCCCGCGCAGGGCGGCACCGCTGTTCAGGCCGTCATGGCACCGCAACGGACCAGGTGAGGTCCGCCACACACTATGTAACACGGGGATCTCGACTGACGATGAAACTGACGGGTGATGAGCTGGACGCCGCCGTCCGCGCCGCGAGGCAGGGCGATCGCGTGGCTCTCACGTCAGTTCTCGAGAGTGTGCATGAACCCATCCTGCGCTACTGCCGAGGGCGAATCGGAGTCGGAGAGCGCCACTTGTTCTCCGCGGATGACATTGCGCAGGAGGCGTTGATGGCGGTGATGACTGCGCTGCCCCGATATGAGGATCAGGGCAAACCGTTCATGGCCTTCGTCTACGGCATCGCGTCCCACAAGGTCGCCGACGCGATGCGGGTTGCCGGTCGGGTCAAGGCCGATCCGGTGGAGGCGGTTCCCGATGTCACCACGGTCCTCGGCGGGCCCGAGGAGATGGCATTGGACTCCGATGCCAGCCGACGGATGCGACAACTGCTGTCGGTGTTACCCGACAAGCAGCGCGAGATCCTCGTGTTGCGACTGGTGGTCGGGATGTCCGCGGAGGAGACCGCCGACGCGGTCGGCAGCACACCGGGAGCGGTGCGCGTCGCCCAGCATCGAGCGCTGGCAAAACTGAAAGACGAGCTGAGGAAGGCAGGTGGACGACGCAATGAACGACGAGCATGACCGGCGTCGACCCATGCCGGGCCCGCAGCCGTCGGGGGGCGTTCCGGGTTCCGGTGTCGGGCCACATGCACCACGTGGCCACGGCCATTCCGGTGCACCCGACGACAACGATCGACGAGCCGACATCGACCTGCGGCAGGGGCACTTCGATGACGCATTCATCGACGCGCTCTCCCATGACGTGCCCACGCCCACCCGTGACGACACCGAGTATCAGTTGGCCGCATTGCTGTCGGGTTGGCGCCACGAGGTTCTCTCCGAGCCCGCACCGCCGATCCCCGGTGTCGCCGAGGTCGAGCGCGCGATGGCGGCGCGCTCCGG
>NZ_MVPX01000128.1:0-3092 GCF_002043085.1 Gordonia sp. i37
AGAAGGTCGTGTTCGCACAGGCCGCGTCGGAGACGCAGGCCGCCTACGACGTGCGTTCGGATCTCGAGCAGGCCGAGGCGGCACTCGCCTCCGGTGATGTCACCCAGGCGCAGCAGCTCATCGCGCGGGCGCAGACCAAGATGGGCCCGGTACGCGACTCGCAAACCCGGGATCAGATGAATCAGTGGATCACCCGGCTGCAGTCCGACGAGTCGGGCACACCCGCTGCGCCCACGTCGCAGCGTCCGGGTACCACGGCTCCCGGTGCCAGTGGCACCGAGAGCAGTGCTCCGCAGACCTCGGATCAGACGAGCGTTCCCTCGGAGCCGTCGTCGACGCCGACCACCACACCGACGACCACGCCGACGACCAGTTCACCGCCACCGACGACGGCGACGACCACCACGACCACGCCGGCAGGCTGATCGCCGTCTGCCTGATCGACGTCTGCCTCATTGACGTCTGCGGGGGCCGGCCGACACCACCCGACCGGAACGCCTGAGCGATCAGCTCAGCGTTCGTCGCCGAGGTGGTTGTGCGCGTCGGCGTACCCGCGGCAGTAGTCCCACGTGACGTAGTCGTCGGGGCGGGGGTCGACGGCGGGCTCGTGCGGACGCACGGTGCCGTCGATCAGAAGCTGTAAAAGGTTGGCGCGCAACATATCCCAGTCGTGGTAATGGTCCTCGTGGCAGTCTTCGCACACGACGACGAGGCCACGGACCCCGCGATGGGCCAGGAGTGCCTCGTAGACGGCCAGATCGGCGAGATCCTCTTCGACCGCGACCCGCTCGTTCTCGTCGAGGGGGATGCCGGGCTCCATCGAGTCCAACGCCGACGCGGGATCGCTGGGATCATCGGCGAACGGGTCGGGCGGAAGTCCTGGTGGCAAGTGGTCACGCACACCTCCACCGTAACCGATATCGCGTGACCTGCGCCGCATCGGTTCCACAGTTCGACGGGCCGATACGCGCATGCTCCACAGGGGTCACGGGTGAGCTGAATCGCCGCATTGGGTTGTGGCTCCGGTTGCCCGATACCATGGACCGATGACCCACGTTCGCACCGGTGGAGACGATCCCGGCAAGGTCGCAATGCTCGGCCTCACCTTCGACGACGTCCTGTTGCTACCCGCGGCATCGGATGTGATCCCCAGCGAGGCCGATACGTCCTCGCGGGTGACCAAGAACATCTCCCTGCGGGTGCCCCTGGTGAGTTCGGCGATGGACACCGTCACCGAATCCCGGATGGCCATCGCGATGGCCCGCGCCGGCGGCATGGGCGTATTGCACCGCAATCTGTCGATCGCCGACCAGGCCGCCCAGGTAGAGACGGTCAAGCGCTCCGAGGCCGGCATGGTCACCGACCCGGTCACCTGCTCACCGCACAACACCCTCGCCGAGGTCGATGCGATGTGTGCGCGTTATCGCATCTCCGGGCTGCCCGTGGTCGATGAGAAGGGTGAGCTCGTCGGCATCATCACCAACCGCGACATGCGATTCGAGGTCGATCAGGACCGGCCGGTCGCCGAGGTGATGACCAAGGCCCCATTGATCACCGCCCAGGAAGGGGTCTCCGCGGAGGCCGCCCTGGGTCTGTTGCGGCGCAACAAGGTCGAGAAGCTGCCGATCGTGGACGGCAACGGCAAACTGACCGGGCTGATCACCGTCAAGGACTTCGTCAAGACCGAGCAGCACCCGTTCGCGACCAAGGACTCCGACGGCCGGCTGCTCGTCGGCGCCGCCGTGGGTACCGGTGACACGCAGTGGGATCGGGCCATGGCACTCGCCGACGCGGGTGTCGACGTGATCATCGTCGACACCGCCCACGCCCACAACCGGCTGGTGCTCGACATGGTGTCCAAGGTGAAGTCCGAGGTCGGCGACCGCGTCGAGGTGGTCGGCGGCAACGTCGCCACCCGGGAGGCCGCGCAGGCACTCGTCGACGCCGGCGCCGACGCGGTGAAGGTCGGCGTCGGGCCCGGCTCGATCTGCACCACCCGCGTCGTCGCCGGGGTGGGCGCCCCGCAGATCACCGCGATCCTCGAGGCGGTGACGGTGTGTCAGGCGGCCGGCGTGCCGGTGATCGCCGACGGCGGACTGCAGTACTCCGGCGACATCGCCAAGGCGCTGGCCGCCGGCGCGTCGACGGCGATGCTCGGGTCGTTGCTCGCCGGTACCGCCGAGGCGCCGGGCGATCTGATCCTGGTCAACGGCAAGCAGTTCAAGAGCTACCGCGGCATGGGATCGCTCGGTGCCATGCAGGGCCGCGGGCAGGGCAAGTCCTACTCCAAGGACCGCTACTTCCAGGACGACGTCCTCAAGGAGGAGAAGCTCGTCCCGGAGGGCATCGAGGGTCGGGTCCCGTTCCGGGGTCCGCTGAACCAGGTGATCCATCAGCTCGTCGGCGGCCTGCGTGCAGCGATGGGCTACACCGGTGCCACCACGATCCCGGAACTGCAGAAGGCGCGCTTCGTGCAGATCACCGCGGCCGGACTCAAGGAGTCCCATCCGCACGACATCACCCTGACCGCCGAGGCGCCCAACTACTATTCTCGCTGAGTTCGCCTCGACGACTCCGACCCGCAAGTTCACCGGTCCGCACGTGAGGCGGCCCAGAAGACCCTCGTGGCGTGCGTTGCAACATGACCGTGCGCCGGACAGAAAGGCGCAACGGTGCGTGACCTCGTGGACCTCGGCATGGGCCGGACGGCGCGGCAGACCTTCGAACTCGACGACGTCAGCATCGTTCCGTCGCGGCGGACCCGGTCGTCCAAGGACGTCTCGACCGCATGGCAGATCGATGCCTACCGTTTCGAGGCGCCGATTCTGAGTCACCCGACCGACGCCCTGGTGTCGCCTGCGGTGGCCATCGAACTCGGACGACTCGGCGCTCTCGGTGTCATCAATGGTGAAGGGCTCTGGGCGCGTCATCGCGACGTCGAGGACAAGATCGCCGAGCTGGTCGAGGTGGCAACCACCGACCCCGATCCGCAGGCCGCGGTGCGGCGCCTTCAGGAACTGCATGCGGCACCACTGGATCCCGATCTGCTCGGTGCGGCCGTGGCCACCATCCGCGAGGCCGGGGTGACCACC
>NZ_MVPX01000129.1:0-3726 GCF_002043085.1 Gordonia sp. i37
AAGAGATTCCCCCCGGCCCGTCCGCCGATCCGTTCGGGGAGTTGAATCTGATTGGCGCACTTCGTCGTTCGATGGCCAAAGCGGGCTACTCCGATCTCAAGGAGTTCCAGAAGGTCGGGCTGACCATCCACCGCTGAGGGGAGAACGAGACCCCCATCACTCAATGTGACAATCGGCGTTAGAATATTCGCCATGGCAGCCCACCATGGTTCACCCGACTTCGACGTGCTCATCATCGGTTCCGGCTTCGGCGGCAGCGTCAGCGCGTTACGCCTGGTCGAGAAGGGGTATCGCGTCGGCGTCGTCGAAGCGGGTCGCCGCTTCGACGACGAGGACTTCGCCAAGACCAGCTGGCGGCTCAACAAGTGGCTCTGGGCACCCAAGCTCGGCCTGTACGGCATTCAGCGCATCCACGCCCTCAAGGACGTGATGATTCTGGCCGGTGCGGGCGTCGGCGGCGGGTCGCTCAATTACGCGAACACCCTGTACAAGCCGCCCACCCCGTTCTTCACCGATCCCCAGTGGAATCACATCACCGACTGGGAGGACGAACTGTCGCCGTACTACGATCAGGCGCGACGGATGCTCGGGGTGGTCACCAATCCGACGTTCACCGAATCCGACCGCATCATGCGTGAGGTCGCCGACGAGATGGGTGTCGGCGACACCTTCACCTCGACCCCGGTCGGTGTGTTCTTCGGAGAGAAGGTCGGTCTGGCCGGTCGTCCCGGACAGACTGTCCCCGACCCGTACTTCGGCGGGGCCGGACCCGAGCGCACCGCGTGCACCGAATGCGGCGCCTGTATGACCGGGTGCCGGGTCGGCGCCAAGAACACCCTGATGAAGAACTACCTGGGGCTGGCCGAACGCCACGGGGCGACGATCATCGACCGCACGACCGTCGACGGACTGTCCCGGCGCGCCGACGGTACCTGGGAGGTGAGCACGCATGGGTCGTCGTCGTGGGGGCCGCTGGGCCGACGTAGCCGCACCTACACCGCGTCGCAGGTGGTCGTCGCGGCGGGCACCTTCAACACCCAGCGTCTGCTCCACCACGCCAAGGAGCGCACCCTGCCCGCGATCTCGGATGCCATGGGGCGTCTGACCCGCACCAACTCCGAGTCAATCCTCGGCGCCAATGCGGCGAAATACGATCCCCGGCACGACTATTCACACGGTGTCGCGATCACCTCGTCGTTCCATCCGGAGCCGAACACGCACATCGAACCCGTCCGGTACGGCAAGGGCTCCAACGCCATCGCCTATCTGCAGACGCTGCTCACCGACGGTGGCACCCCGGCCCAACGATTCGGACAGTTCCTGCGTGCGGTGGCCCGCAACCCGTTCCTGCTCGCCCGGATTCTGGTGGTGCACAAGTGGAGTCAGCGCACCGTGATCGCGCTGGTGATGCAGAACAACAACAATTCGCTGACGACCTTCGTCCGCAAACGCGGACCCCTGCGCTACATCACCAGCAAGCAGGGCATCGGCGAGCCCAATCCGACCTGGATTCCCAAGGGCAACGAGGCCACCCGCCGGATCGCCGACAAACTCCCGGGCGGGATGGCCGGCGGCACGTGGGGCGACATCGTCAACATGCCGCTGACCGCCCACTATCTCGGTGGGTGCGCCATCTCCGACGATCCGGCCAACGGTGTCATCGACCCCTATCACCGCGTCTGGAACTACCCGACGCTGCACATCACCGACGGTGCGTCGATCTCGGCCAATCTCGGGGTCAATCCGTCGTTGTCGATCTGTGCCCAGGCCGAGCGCGCGATGGCGTTCTGGCCCAACAAGGGTGAGATCGACACCCGGCCGGAACAGGGTGTGGGATACACGCGACTGCAACCGGTGGCACCTAATGCGCCCGTGGTACCCGCGGATGCGCCCGGGGCGCTGCGATTGCCGATCACGCCGGTCGAGCGGGCCGAATTGCCTACGGCGCCGGGAGCGTAGCGAGCGGGCCGGGTGGGTACGGCGCCGGGAGCGTAGCGAGCGGGCCGGGTGGGTACGGCGCCGGGAGCGTGGCGAGTGGCGCGGTCAGTCCAGGCCGCGTGCCGAGAGGCTCTCGGCGAATCCGTCTGCGGTGCGCAGGGCGCCGAGCACGATGGGCGCCACCAGGATTCGCGGTCCGGGGCGTAGGCCGCGGGCCCGTCGGGCCTCGTCGACCTGACCGGCGATCTCGACCATCAGGGGGATGGCGCGGATCGTGAGTGCCAGGGCGATCGCGATGAGGTCGGTACGAATCCCGAAGCGCCGCAACGGGTGTAGTGCGCGGGTCAGTGAGTCGAGCATGTCGGTGGTCCGGGTGGTCAGGGTGACCACCGCCGCCAGCAGCACCGACAGCGCCAGGATTCCGCACACGAGCAGGGCGCGCCGCGCGTCGGTGAAGATCCACTGGAAAGCGAAGATGAACACCAGGATCCAGAGGGTGGGCCGGAACTGTCGCCAGGCGGTGACCGGTCCGATCCCGGCCAGCGCGTAGAGCGCCGCCACGGCGAGTGCGGCAATGCCCAGCGCGGGCAGTGAGCGTACGGCCAGGGAGATCGCCAGGATCGCCGCGGCGAGCCCGACCAGCTTGATTCCCGGCGAGAGTCGGTGCAGCGGTGAGTGTCCCGGACGGTAGGTGCCCAGCGGATTCACGTCATCATCTCCCGGTAGTGACGCAGTGCCGGTGTGGGCTCGTCGTCGGCGACGATGCGTCCGTCGTCCATCACCAGTACGCGGTCGAAGTCGGAGACGAGATCGAGGTCGTGACTGACGACGATGAGTTGTTCGGTCAGTCCGGCGAACACCGCGCGCAACATCCGGGCGTTGCGCAGATCCAGCAGGGTGGTCGGTTCGTCGGCGACGATCACCGCGGGTTCGGTGACGAACACCGATGCCAGGGCGAGGAGTTGCTTCTGGCCGCCGGAGAGTCGTCCGGCGGGGGAGTCGGCGTGGTCGGCCAATCCGAAC
This sequence comes from Gordonia sp. i37, assembly GCF_002043085.1. Taxonomy (NCBI): domain Bacteria; kingdom Bacillati; phylum Actinomycetota; class Actinomycetes; order Mycobacteriales; family Gordoniaceae; genus Gordonia; species Gordonia sp. i37. The sequence goes on from NZ_MVPX01000129.1 coordinate 2,962, forward strand.
CGGTCGAGGACGGTCCGGGTGCGTTCGGCGCGTTCGGTTCTGCTCAGATCGGTGCGGGTGAGGGAGAGCTCGATGTCCTCGGCGACGGTCGGCATGATGATCTGCCGGTCGGGGTCGGAGAAGATGAAGCCGACCTCGCGTCGGACGCGTCGTTTGTGGCGTCGCGCGTCGATCCCGTTGACCGTCACGGTGCCGTGGTCGGGGATGACGAGCGCGTTGATCATTCGCACCAGGGTCGATTTGCCGCTGCCGTTGGCGCCGACGATCCCGATTCGGCGTTCCGACAGGGTCAGCGACACCTCGCGAAGGACGGTGCGGGCACCGAAGGCGTGGGTGATGTCGCAGAACTCGATCACGATGGCGCTCCGGTCGCGGTCAGTTCGACGGGGAGGCCTCGTGGGTCGGTCGCCGCAGCGGGCCGATCAGACCCGGCCATCCGCGGTGGACCTGGGCGGCGACCAAGGCGGTGACGACGGCCTTGATCGTGTCGCCGAGGATGAACCAGCCGTTCGCGGCGATCGCCGCCCACAGCGTCATGTCGGCGCGGATCATCAGGCCGATGGTGCCGCAGATGTACACCACGAGGATGCCGCCGATGATGTTGATGACGATGCCGGGCAGCACCCGATACCGCGGCACCGTCTGCGATCGGGTGCGCGTCCACATCATCAGTGCGGTCAGTACGCCGATGACGATCACTCCCGGCAGGAAGCCGACGAAGAAGCCCGCGGTGGGGGAGCTCAATGCCGTCAAGCCGTTACGGCC
>NZ_MVPX01000013.1:0-13376 GCF_002043085.1 Gordonia sp. i37
GACGGGAAGACGGCGAGTCCATAATCCAATGCCCTGTAGCCGGATTCGGGCGGAGACGACGAGCGGGGCGAGCGGCGTGCGCAGTTGGGCTCCGACGATCGCGCGGGTGGTCGCCGGGCGGGCATGTCCGGTCAGGGCGGCGACGAAGGGTTCGGCTCCCGGACGGTCGAGGATGATCGAGACCGCTACGCGGCCTTGGCCATCCGGCTCGGGGACGCGTAGCCGATAGCGACCGGAGACGTCGTGGAACGGTGAGACGTAGAACTCCTTGTCCACCTCCGCACGGCCGTCGGCGTCGGGCGTCACGATGTAGCAGTGGCGCTCGCCATAGGTGTTGTGCACCTCGGCCACCACATGCGCGAGGGTGCCGTCGGCGTGGTGGCACCAGAAAACACTGAGCGGATTGAACGTGTATCCGGCGACGCGCGGTGAGAGCAGGGCGCACACCGGGCCGTCGGCGGGTGTGACGCCCGCGCCGCGCAGATGGTTGTCGAGTCGCAGCCGCAGCGACTGCCCGGGCCGCATCGGCTCCGGGAAATGGTCGGCGGGACGGACGTCGGCGGCCAGGCGCAGCAGACCACGGAACCGGGGTGGTTCGTCGACGTCGATGAGCCACGAACTGCTGCGGTAGGTGAACGTATGGCGCAGCGGTGAGCGCCGGGTGTGGGTGATGCGCGTGGCGACGACGGCCGGCAACGGGGTCGCGGTGGATGCCGGGCGGGTCATGTCGGATCATCCTGGAGAGCAACGGATTGCGCGGCCATTCGGTGTAGGGAGCCGGCCGTCCGGCGGGCGGCGCGCTCGCCGGACGCCGCGCCGTCCTCGTGGAATCCCCACCCGTGGTAGGCGCCGGCGAACACGATGCGGTCACTCTCGATGTCCGGGAGGAGTGCTTGTGCAGCAACCGATTCGGTGGTGTAGATCGGGTGCTCGTAGGTCATCTCGGCGAGAATCGTCGAGTCGTCGACGAGGTCGGTGCGGCCGAGGGTGACGAGCATGCGGGGGTCAGCGGTGGGTAGCCGCATCAGACGGGTCATGTCATAGGTGACGGCGACGCCGGAACCATCGAGCGCGTCGGTCGGTGCGTGGTCGGCGCGGATCTGGTAATTCCACGACGCCCAGGCCCGGCGGGCGCGCGGCAGCAACGAGATATCGGTGTGTAGGACAGCGGGTTTCGCGCAGTAGGAGATGGCGCCGAGGACCCGTCGCTGTGCGGCGGTCGGGTGGTCGAGAGCGGTGAGGGCCTGGTGCGGATGGGTCGCGAGGACGACGGCGTCGAACCGCTCGGTGGGATGACCGTCGGCGGTGACCGCGACCGCGGTACCGAGATCCTCGACGGAGCGCACCGGCGCGCCGAGGCGGATGCGACCGCGATGGGCACGCAGGTGGTCGGCGACGGCGTCGACGTAGGTGATCGAACCGCCGACGACGGTCCGCCACGTGGGTGACCCGAACACCGACAGCATCCCGTGGTGGGACAGGAAGGTGAACAAGTAGCGCGCCGGATAAGCCTGCGCGGTGCGCGCATCACACGACCACACCGCGGCGATCAGCGGGAGCAGGAAGTTGTCGACGAAGTAGTCCGACAGCTTCTCGCGGGCGACGAACTCGGTGATCGGCTCGTCGGAGTCAGGGGTGTCGAGGACCTTGCGTGCCGCGCGATGGAAACGCACGACCTCGCCGAGCATCCACAGATAGCGGCCCCGGGTGAGGGTGCGCGCGGTCGGGATGAGCCCCGAGAGACCCAGGGCTCCCGCGTATTCCAGACCGGTGCGTTCGGAGTGCACCGACATCGACATGTCGGTCTCCTGGGTCGGCACCGCGAGCTCGTCGAAGAGCCGCAGCAGAGTGGGATAGGTGCGGTCGTTGTGGACGATGAACCCAGAGTCGACGGCCATGGTGCCGCCGACCCCGGGCGGCGTGATCGAGTGCGTGTGGGCGTGACCACCCAGACGGTGATCGGCCTCGTACAGGGTGACGTCGGCGTCGGCGGAGAGTCGGTAGGCGGCAACCAGACCCGCGACGCCACTGCCCACCACCGCGACTCGGTGGGGACGGCCGGTGTGGGGTACCGGTGGACCCGAGGTTGTCATGCCCGAAGTTCGGACTCGACGGCCGTTCGGATGGGTCAGTACCGCTGCGGTGGGGGCGGGGCGGCGATGTAGCCGGCCTGCCGTTGGTCGGCGTCGACGATCTCGGCGCCGAGTGGCAACAGTGACAGCGGCACCATCTTGAAACTGGCGATGCCCAGCGGGATGCCGATGATGGTCAGGCACATCGCGATGCCGGAGGTGATGTGCCCGATGGCCAGCCAGATCCCGGCGAAGATCAGCCAGATGATGTTGCCGATGGTCGACGCCGCACCGGCCTGTGGTTTGCGCACGACGGTCCTCCCGAACGGCCACAGGGCGTAGTTGGCGATGCGGAAGGATGCGATGCCGAACGGGATCGTGATGATCAGGATGCAGCAGATGATTCCGGCGACGACGTATCCGATCGCCATCCAGAACCCGCAGAGCACCAACCAGATGATGTTGAGGAGTGTGCGCATACGCCCATTGTCCGCTGTCGTGGATGATCGTGGTGCAACGTCGGGCAACCGTCGGCCGCCATCTCGACGAACAGGTCCGAGCCTGCGGGGTCTGCCCGATGTCATGCGTGGTGTCGTCGGCCCTGGCTAACCTGTGCCCATGGCCCCCGACGCCGAGCGTGCACGTGTCACCGTGTGGTGGGTCATCACCACCGTCGTCCTGGTGATCCGTCTGCTCGCGACGATCGCGGTGATCCTGCTCGCCATCGGCTGGGCGGTCGCGGCGATCCGGGATTCGATGAACAACATTTTCTTGTGGCCGGCCGTCGGGAGTGCGGGCGCGCTGCTGATCAGCACATATCTCTACAGTTACCTGCGGGCGAGGTACCCGCGCCGCAACGCCTGGCTTCCGTGACCCCCAGGTCGCGGTGACCCCCATCGCGGGTGCCTTCGATGTTGTTCGGGCTGATGACAAGGCCGCCTGTAGCCCGCGTCACACCAGAGTTGGCATAATCGACAGCACAGAGGCAATCGAGAGAAGACCTATGACCGAACTCGGCTCGTCGCGCATCCGGCGTGCCTATGAGGATTTCCTCTCCGGCATCACACCGCCCTCCGACGCGGTGCGTTCCGTGGTGCGTGATTCGTGGTCGAGGTCGTTGTCGCGCGGGGTCGATCCGATCGAGGCGCTCCCCGAGGACGACACCAGCGCGAGCATGACGATGGCCGAGTTCACGCGATACCGCGAGGCCCATCCGATCACGTCGGTGCGCCCGCTCGTGCAGTCGTTGATGCTCGACGACATCGCCGACTCCGGCGTCGTTGTCGCACTCACCGATCAGGTCGGACGACTGCTGTGGGTCGAGGGCAGCACCGACGCCGTCGACCGTGCGAGCCGCATCAACTTCGTCGAGGGCTCGGTGTGGAGCGAGGACGTCGTCGGCACCAACGCACCGGGCCTGGCACTCGCGGTCGGCAAGGGTGTGCAGGTGATCGGACCGGAACACTTCGCGGGCTCGGTGCAGGACTTCAGCTGTGCCGCCGCGCCCGTCCACGACCCGGTGACCGGACATGTCATCGGCGTCATCGATGTGACCGGTGGCCGCGAGGTGGCCGCACCGTTCGCCCTGGCCGCCGTCCGTTCGGTGGTGGCCGCAGTCGAACGCGAACTGCAGTCCCAGGCGGTCAACCTGGCCGACCCGGCGACCTTCGCGTCGTCGCAGGACAAGGGTGATGCGCGGCTGACGGTATTGGGCGACAACAATTATCGATGGCATCGGGAGGGTGATCCGGCCGGAGAGCGGACGCTGTCGCGCCGGCACGCCGAGATCCTGTTGCTGCTGCAGGAGTATCCCGAGGGCCTCAACACCGAACAACTCGCCATGCACCTGGCCGGCGACGGCATCGACCCGGTCACCGTGCGCGCCGAGATCTCGAGGCTGCGCCGTGATCTCGGCAACGACGTGGTCACCTCGCGGCCCTACCGCCTGACCGTCGACATGACCTCCGACGTCGCCGACCTGCGCCGGCGTATCGCCGAGCGCGGCGAACTGTCGTCGGTGATCGACGAACTCGGCCGCGGTGGACTGCTGGTGGAGTCGACGGCGCCGGGCATCACCGAGATCTTCGAAGTGGTCCGTGAGGATGTGCGGTCGCGGGTGATCGCCGAGGGAGATGTCGGGGCCCTGCGGACCTGGACGTCATCGATCCACGGTCGCGATGATCTCGTCGCGTGGCGTCGACTCGAGCACCGTCTCCCCGTGGGACATCCCGACCGCGCCGTGGTCGGCGGGCGAATCAGGTTGCTGGACAAGCGGTACGGGGTCTGACCCGGCCTGTGGCGCGAGGCGTCCGAGGATGTGGCCACTCCGCGTCATGGAGCCTGGTACGAATACAGATTCCACATGAGCGGGCCACCGACCCGAAAATCACGGCGTGTCGCGCCGGATCCGTGGAAGTTATATTTCGCATCGGCGTGACCGCGGCCCTCAGGGCTGCGCGTCGGGCATCGAACCGATGAGCAGCAGCGCCGCCGCGATGGTGGTCACGATGCACAGCACAACGAGTAGCAGCCCGACGCCCAATGTGACGAGCGGGTGCGGTTCGGACTCGTCGCGAGTACCGGCCGTGCCGCGTTGTGCGGGATCGTTCTGAGCGAGAACCATCGTGGCACCACCCTCCTGGCAGCTCGATCTGACTTATTGCAGATACTGAATCAGATTACGAAAACTGGATCTTAGTGGTTGTGGGCACCTTCCACGACTTGAGTACCGCGAATCGCCCCTTGCACACCAGACAATCGGTGCGAATTCCTCTTTTCGGCGGACCCAACGTCGGGCCAACGGTGAGTGGATCAGGCTTGGCGCTCACGGCACCTGACCTGCCGTTTCGTGGCGATGCAACGTTGCGAACGCGTCTGCAACGTGGCTGCAACCACAGCCCTCTTACTCTGTGGAACAGATCACACCGGCTGCCGTCGCGGCTCGGTGTGACATCCCGCAACTGGCCGACGCCTGTTACTGCACTGAGGAGCTGGACACACATGACTGTTTACGCGAAGCCGGGTACCGAGGGTTCGGTGATGAGCTTTGAGTCGCGTTACGACAACTGGATCGGTGGTCAGTGGACCCCGCCGGTGAAGGGTCAGTACTTCGAGAATCCGTCGCCGGTCGACGGCAAGACCTTCTGTGAGGTCGCCCGGTCGACCGCCGAGGACATTGATCTCGCACTCGATGCCGCGCACAAGGCCGCACCGCAGTGGGGCAAGACCTCGGTCGCCGAACGTTCGCTGGTGCTGCTGCGCATCGCCGATCGTCTCGAGGAAAACCTCGAGAAGATCGCCGTTGCCGAGACCTGGGACAACGGCAAGGCGGTCCGCGAGACCCTCGCCGCCGACATCCCGCTCGCCGTCGACCACTTCCGCTACTTCGCCGGCGCCCTGCGCGCCCAGGAGGGCTCGATCTCGGAGGTCGACGAGGACACCGTCGCCTACCACTTCCACGAGCCGCTCGGTGTGGTCGGTCAGATCATCCCCTGGAACTTCCCGATCCTCATGGCCGTGTGGAAGCTCGCCCCCGCGCTCGCCGCAGGCAACGCCGTCGTCCTCAAGCCGGCCGAGCAGACCCCCGCGTCGATCCTCTACGTCATGAGCCTGATCGCCGACCTGCTGCCCGCGGGCGTGATCAACGTCGTCAACGGCTTCGGTGTGGAAGCGGGCAAGCCGCTCGCATCGAGCAACCGCATCCGTAAGATCGCCTTCACCGGTGAGACCACCACCGGCCGCCTGATCATGCAGTACGCGTCGGAGAATCTGATCCCGGTCACCCTCGAGCTCGGCGGCAAGAGCCCCAACATCTTCTTCAACGATGTGATGAGCGCCGACGACGGCTTCCTCGATCGTGCGCTCGAGGGCTTCTCGATGTTCGCGCTCAACCAGGGTGAGGTCTGCACCTGCCCGAGCCGCGCGCTCATCCAGGAGGACATCTACGACGACTTCATCGGCAAGGCCGTCGACCGTGTCTCGAAGATCAAGCAGGGCAACCCGCTCGACACCGACACCATGATGGGCGCCCAGGCCTCCAACGATCAGTTCGAGAAGATCAGCTCCTACCTGGCCATCGGCAAGGAAGAGGGCGCGAAGGTCCTCATCGGTGGCGAGCCGGCCGACCTCGGCGGCGACCTCTCGGGCGGCTACTACATCAAGCCGACGGTGTTCGACGGCCACAACAAGATGCGCATCTTCCAGGAGGAGATCTTCGGCCCGGTGCTGGCCGTGACCACCTTCAAGGACTACGCCGACGCCATCCACATCGCCAACGACACCCTCTACGGACTCGGTGCCGGTGTGTGGAGCCGTGACGGTGCCACCGCCTACCGTGCGGGCCGCGAGATCCAGGCCGGCCGTGTGTGGACCAACACCTACCACGACTACCCGGCCCACGCCGCGTTCGGTGGCTACAAGCAGTCCGGCATCGGACGCGAGACCCACCTGATGATGCTCGAGCACTACCAGCAGACCAAGAACCTCCTGGTCGGATACGCTCAGAGTGCGAAGGGATTCTTCTGATCCGGGACTTCGTCCGAATCGGGGATTCTTCTAAACCGAAGAGGTGCAACGATGACCACCGAACAGAACGTTCCTGATCGGGTGGTCGCCACAGACGCCGCCGTGCAGCTCCTGACCAAGTTGTCGGAGCTGCACGGCGGACTCATGATCCACCAGTCCGGTGGATGCTGTGACGGTTCCGCCCCCATGTGCTACCCCGTCGGGGAGTACCGAGTGGGCCAGCGCGACGTGCTGGTCGGCGAGATCGATCTGCCCGAACCCATTCCGGCAGTACGGGTCTGGATCAACGGCGATCAGTTCGAACTGTGGAAACACACGCAGTTGATCCTCGACGTGGTGCCCGGACGGGGCGCCGGATTCAGCCTGGAATCCCCCGAAGGAGTGCGATTCCTCTCGCGGGCAAGGGCTTTCAGTGAGGACGAGAATGCCGTGCTGTCGGCGACCCCGCCGTTGACCGGTGCGGCGGTCGGCGTCTGATCGTTTCCGCGACGTACCAATCGGCATGTGCCCGTTGGCTCGCTCGGCGAGCCGGCGGGCATTCGTCGTGTCGAGAGGATGTCTGTCGTCTCATCGGGGGAAATGTCCGAAACCGGCAATGGTCGATATTTGCCGCTGTTACCGTCGAGGCTGTTGCGTAGTGCAACCAAGTCCACCAATGGCGATGTGACGGAGGCGAATTACCCGATGAAACGTGTGATGACCAGTGCCCTTGCGGTCGGAGCGGTCGTGGGTGCCGCATCCCTGATGGTCCCGGCAACGGCGTCGGCGGCGCCGGTGTCGTCGGCGAACTGCGCGAGGATCGCGACACCGACGGCGCCGAACGGATGGGGGAACAGCTTCGGTGACGAACAGGGTCAGGCAGGCAAGATCACGGCAACCAACGTGAGCGACGACGACGGATCACTGGAGTTCGCGACGAGTCCGCAGGTACCGCGTCAGGCGTCGTACCACTCGGCGGGGAAGCTGCCGTTGACCCAGCTGGCCGGAAAGCCGTTGACCTTCCAGAAGTCCACGGGCAATGCGAACTGGCAGATCCGGGTGACCGGCGCGAACACCGGTGAAGGGAATGGCTTCGCGACGCTGGTCTGGTCGGCTTCCGACGCAGCGGGTGCGCCTGACGCCGCATCGTCCGATCAATGGTGGGCAACCCGCTCCCTGGGCACGATCCCGCGGGGCCAGACCGGCACTCTTGCCGAGCTGACCACCGCCGCCAACTCCGGCGGAAAGGCCACGGTCGTCGAGGATTACGGCATCTCCAGCCAGCCCAACGGCGGCACCGGCACCGTGCACGTCGACAACGTGACCTTCAACGGCTGCACGACCAACTTCGCGGTCCGGAGCAGCAACGGCTCGCTGGGCGGCATTCAACTCCCGAGCTTCGGATCGTCGTAACCCGGATCGTCGTAATCCGGCGTCGTAATCCGTTGTGACGCTGGGGTGTCAGTCAGCATCGAGCCACCAGCCCCGCACCATGCCGGGTGGCCGGCCGGGTTCGATGTAGTGCTCGGTGCCGAAGGCGAACGGGAACGCCTCGACCGGGAGTGCCAGTAGCTGACGGACGTCGCTCTGGCTGGCGTGGCAGGCCAACGCTTCGCGTTTGGCCGTCACGTCGTCGCCGAGGTCGACGGCCCAATGCAATTCGGCTTCCGGTGTGCCGATCGGATTGCCGTCGTCGCCCGGGGCATCCGGGTCGAATCCGTCGGTGTTGTTCTCGCCGGTGAGGCCCATCTCGGCGGCCAGGACGAACAGCTGGCGCATGAGGTCACGATTCATCGTGACCTCCAGGTAGCGCGGTCGCTTGACGGCGAGTTCTGCTGCGGCGCGGGTGGTGTGGTGCAGCATCACGTGATCGGGATGACCGTAGCCGCCGTGCCAGTCGTAGCCGACGACGACGTCGGCGCCCTCCTCGTCGAGGATGCCGGCAAGTCGGCGAGCCGCTTGCTCGACGGGCGCGCGGGAGAAGACGCCGTCGGTGCCGTTCTGGGTCCACCCGGTCATCCCCGAATCGGCGTATCCGAGCCACGCCACGCGCGCGGTGCCGGTGATCGCCGCCGACGCCTCGGCTTCACCGCGACGTCTCATGGCCACCGTTTCTCCGGGAGCGAGATCATCGGGCACGTCGCCGTCGCCGTGCTCTCCCGGGTCGCCGTCGGTGCAGTAGACGACGACCACCCGGTGCCCCTCACGTGCGGCGCGGATCATGCTGCCCGCGGTGGCCGTGGCCTCGTCGTCGGGATGGGCGTGGACGAAGACGATGGTGCTCATGCGCTACAGCATCTCAGGTCGGGGCCCGCGGGGTGCTCGTCGCAGTACGCTGCTTGCAGCACTGCCATGAACTCACACCCGAAGCGCGTGCTGGTATGCGCAGAAGATTCGGAAAGTTGTCACCATGCCCAACTCCCAGCCGCCTGCAACGGTGGATGCCATCGACGGGAGCATCCTGGCCGCGCTCGCCGATGATCCACGAGCCACCGTCCTGGCGATTGCGGATCGGACACAACTCTCGCGGAACACCGTGCAGGCCCGGCTGTCGAAGCTCGAGCAACGGGGAGTGCTGCGCTCCTTCGAGCGCAGTATCGATCCGGCGGCGCTCGGTTACCCGCTCACCGCATTCATCCTGACGAATGTCACCCAGAGCCAATTGACGCCGATCGCGTCGGCACTCGGTGACGTTCCCGAGGTGGTCGAGGTCCACGGGCTCAGCGGGATCAGCGACCTGCTCGTGCATGTCGTCGCTCGCGATGCGGACGATCTGTATCGAATCGCCGGCCAGATTCTCGACATCCCCGGGGTCACGCGGACGACCACCGCGCTCGTGATGCGAAAACTGGTCGACTATCGGTTATCCGGGCTCTTGGAGCGGTTGACCGCGGACTGACCCCAACCGGCAAGCAAGCAACCGGTTTCGGCGCTGTTGCGCAAACTGCTCACCGATGATCCGGCCTTCCGAGGGATGGTGTGCACAATGCTGAGATCGCACGGCGCCGCTTGATTGATGTGCGCGCCGGTGGTCGACTGGGGGACGAGTTCTGCACCCAGAGCCGGGTAAGGATGCCACCCCATGAAGTCAGCTCAGATCGTCGATCCGACCGAGCGTGCCGCCGACACCGTCACGCCGGACGCCCTCCGCAGCATCGAGGAGCGCGTGCTGTGGTTGTCCACGGCCATCATTCATCACGCGAATCGCGTACGCCCCAACCCGTCCGGGCTGAAGGTCGGAGGTCACCAGGCCTCGTGTGCATCGATCACGTCGATCATGACCGCGCTGTGGTTCGAGCAGCTCACCGACGCCGACCGCGTGTCGGTGAAACCGCACGCATCGCCTGTGCTGCACGCGATCAACTACCTCTTGGGCAACCTCGACGAGCGCTACCTGACGACATTGCGTGAATTCGGTGGGCTCCAATCGTATCCGAGCCGCACCAAGGATCCCGATCCCGCCGACTACTCCACGGGATCCGTCGGCATCGGCGCCACGGCACCGATCTGGGGTGCCATCGCCCGTCGCTACGTCGACGCCAAGATCGGCCCGGCGGGCAAGGGACGCCAGTACTCCTTGGTCGGCGACGCCGAGCTCGACGAGGGCGCGGTGTGGGAAGCCATTCTCGACCCGTCGGTCCGTGACCTCGGTGAGATCGTGTGGATCGTCGACCTCAATCGGCAGTCGCTGGACCGGGTGGTTCCCAACATCGCGGCCGGGCGGCTGGCGAGCATGTTCGAGGCCGCCGGCTGGCAGGTGATCACCGTCAAATTCGGCCACCTCCTCGAGACTTTGTTCGCCCGTCCGGGTGGAGACGCGTTGCGCGAGCGCATCCTGAGCATGCCCAACGCGGAGTACCAGAGGCTGTTGCGTTGTACCGCGCAAGAATTGCGGGCGAGGATGCCCGGTGACGGCGAGCGGGTGCCGGAGATCGCCACTCTCGTCGCGGAACTCGATGATGCGACCCTGACGGCCGCGATCCGCAACCTGGGCGGCCACGACCTCGACGCGTTGCGTCAGGCCTTCGCCGACATCGACGACACCAGGCCGACGGTCATCATCGCGTACACGATCAAGGGTCATGCGCTGCCCACCGAAGGACACCCGCAGAATCACTCGTCGCTGTTGACGGTGGAGCAATTCGACGAGTTGGCAACGACGATGGGGATGGATCCCGGACATCCGTGGGCTCGATTCGACCCCGAGACCGACGCGGGACGGATGTGTGTGGAGACCGCACGTCGACTGACTCGCGCACCGATTCAGACTCTTACTCCGCCAACGGTTCCCGACGACCTCGGACGGACACCGGGCGGAACGTCGACCACGCAGGCGGCCCTGGGTAGGGCCCTGCTCGCCCTGACCCGCGACGCACCGGAGGCGGCCCAACGCATCGTCACCGTGAGCCCGGACGTCAGCTCGACGACGAACCTCGCCGGATGGCTGAACAAGGTGGAGATCTGGTCACCGGCCGAACGACGAAACTGGTTCGACGACGACGCCGAGACGATCATGCACTGGCGGGAGAAGCCGACCGGTCAGCACATGGAACTGGGGATCGCGGAAACGAACCTCGTCGGGCTGATGGGTGAGCTGGGGGCCACATGGAGCCGGTGGGGCCAGCCGCTGTTTCCCATCGGGGTGATGTATGACCCGTTTGTGGAGCGGGCTCTGGAACCGTGGTCCTACGGTATCTACGCCGGCGGCCAATCGATCCTGGTCGGTACCCCGTCGGGTGTCACGCTCGCCGCGGAAGGCGGTGCCCACCAGTCGATCACGACTCCCTCGATCGGCCTGGAACAACCCGGCTGCGTCAGCTGGGAACCCGCATTCGTGATCGACACCGAATGGACGCTGCTCGCGGCGATGCGTCTGCTGGGGCGCCCCGATGGGAGTTCGGCGTACCTGCGCCTGTCGACCCGACCGGTCGATCAGACACTGGCGGCGGTGCCCACCGATCCCGCGGCCCGGGAGCGTCGGCGCCGTCAGGTCATCGCCGGTGCCTATCCGCTGCGCCGGGTCTCCGATCCGGTGGTCACCCTGGTCGGCATGGGCGCGTTGATGACCGAAACCCTGGCAGCTGCAGAACGTTTGGCTGCTCAGGACATCGCCGCCGACGTCGTGTGTGTCACCAGCCCGGGCCTTCTCTTCGAGGCACTTCAGGCACGGCGTGGCCTCGCCGAGGCACCCACCTGGATTCTCGACCAGGCGTTCCCGGCCGATCGGGCCACCCCGATGGTCACCGTCCTCGACGGTCATCCGCACACCCTGGCATTCCTCGCCGGTATCCGCGGAGTCACCGGTGCCGCGCTCGGCGTCAGCCGCTTCGGCCAGGTCGGTTCTCTCGATGACGTCTACCGCCACCACGGCATCGACACCGACAGCATCGTGCGGGCCGCACTCGACCTCCTCGGCTGAACCGAGATCAGATCGTCTCGGACCGCGCCATCGCCAGTCCCAGGCCGACGGCGCCCAGCACACCGACGAAGACGGCGACACCGCTCCAGCCGAAAGACGAGAACACCAGGCCGCCAACGGCTCCCACCACCGAGCTGCCGAGGTAGTAGTGGAACAGGTACAGCGACGACGCCTCGGCGCGATGTTCGGTGGCCCGCGCCGACACCCATCCGCTCGCCACCGAGTGCGCTCCGAAGAAGCCCGCGGTGAACAGGAACATGCCCACCAGCACCGACCAGAGATGTTCGGGGACAGTGGCTCCCAGGCCGGCGAGCATCACCATGATCGATGAGGCGAGCACCGGACGGCGGCCGATGCGGTCGGCGAGCCGGCCGGCCAGGGCGGAGGAGGCGGTGCCGGCGAGGTACATGAAGAAGATCGACGCGATCACCGCCTCGCCGAGGTCGAATGGGCTCTGCAGCAACCGATAGGTGAGGTAGTTGTAGACCGTTACGAAGCCACCCATCAACACGAAACCGATGACGAACAGCGGTAGCAGTCGGCGATCGGCGAGATGCGACAAGAGGTTTCGCATGGTAATCGACGGGGACACCCGACGCGGGGTGAAGAACCGGGAGGCCGGGATCGTCCGCCAGAAGAGCAGCGCGAAACCGAGTGAGGCCAGACACGCGATCTCCAGTGCCCACTGCCACGACATCACATCGACGGCGAACCCGGGGATGAGCCGGCCGACGAGACCGCCGATGGTGGTGCCCGCCACGTAGCGACCCATCGCGGTGCCCAACGAGCGACCCTCCACCTCCTCGGCGAGGTAGGCCATCGCGACCGCAGGCACCCCCGCGCACAGAACGCCCTGGAGGGCGCGCCCGGCGAGCAGGACGTCGATCGACGGCGACCACGGCAACACGACGCCGATCGCCGACGCGGCGACCGCGGAGATCACCATGACCCGTACGCGCCCGAAACGCTCCGACGCGACACTCGCCGGGATGATCGCGATCGCGAGGAAACCGGTGGTCAGAGAGACCGCGAGCGCCGACGTCGTCGGCGATGTCCCGAAGTGCTCCGACAGATGCGGTAGCAGGGCCTGCACGTAATACAGGGCCATGAACGTCGTCATACCGGCCGCGAACAGGGCGACGGTGGCGCGCCGATAGCCCGGTGAGCCCAGGGCGTGACGGGTCTGGGGAAGCGCGGGTGCGGCGATGCCGTCTGTTGTGGTGCTCACTGTTCCAGCGTGAGCCCGACTCTCCACATGCTCAAAATGAATCTTTGTAGACTTGTTTATTCACTAATGAATAAGCGCAGCTAGCATCAATACCGTTCAGTTAAGGTTACATGGGTGTAGTTTGTAGGGTATGCCTCGTGCTGGGTGGGTGAAG
>NZ_MVPX01000130.1:0-23745 GCF_002043085.1 Gordonia sp. i37
TGATGGTGCCGGGCAGGCCGAGTGCGGCGATCAGCGCGGCGAACACCGCCGCCTGGGTGATGTCGGCGATGGTCAGTGACCAGGCACTGGGCCGGGTATCAGAAGTAGTCATTGCGAAAGATGAGTATTCCACGACGATCGGGGCGTGCGATCCGCCAGGGCGCGCAGGGTGAACCGCCCGGTGTCCGGCGGTGCCACTAGACTCGCCCCGTGACCGATTCGCAGGGATTCATCGACGGCCCGCGCCCGGTGCTCGTCGTCGACTTCGGTGCCCAGTACGCGCAGTTGATCGCGCGCCGTGTCCGGGAGGCACGGATCTACTCCGAGGTGATCGCGCACGACGCGGGTATCGAGGCGTTCAAGGCCAAGGATCCGGTGGCGCTGATCCTCTCCGGTGGGCCCGCCTCGGTGTACGCCGAGGACGCGCCGCGGCTGGATCCGGCGATCCTCGACCTCGATATCCCGGTCTTCGGCATCTGCTACGGATTCCAGACCATGGCCGCAGCACTGGGTGGTCGGGTGGCCAACACCGGTGGGCGCGAATTCGGCCGCACCACACTGACTCTCACCGACGAGGGGCTCCTGCACCAGGGACTGTCCAGCACTCAGCCGGTGTGGATGAGCCACAACGACGCCGTGCAGGAGGCGCCGGAGGGGTTCACCGTCACCGGCTCGACGCCCGGTGCGCCGGTTGCCGCGTTCGAGAATGTCGGGCGCCGGATGGCCGGGGTGCAATACCACCCCGAGGTGCTGCACACCCCGCACGGCCAGCAGATCCTCACCCGCTTCCTCTACGAGATCGCCGGGCTCGAGGCCGACTGGACCGCCGCCAACATCGCCGACGCCCTCATCGACCAGGTCTCCGACCAGATCGGCGACGGTCTGGCCATCTGCGGTCTGTCCGGTGGGGTGGATTCCGCGGTTGCGGCGGCCCTGGTGCAGCGTGCGATCGGTGATCGGCTGACGTGTGTGTTCGTCGATCACGGGTTGCTGCGCGCGGGCGAGCGTGAGCAGGTGCAACACGACTTCGTCGGTGCCACCGGCGCGAAACTGGTCACCGTCGACGCCGCCGACACCTTCTTGCGCGAGTTGTCCGGGGTCAGCGATCCGGAACAGAAGCGCAAGATCATCGGCCGCGAGTTCATCCGCTCGTTCGAGGGCGCGGTGAGTGAGGTGCTGGGCGATCACGCCGAGGGCGGACAGCAGGTCGACTACCTGGTGCAGGGCACCCTGTATCCGGATGTCGTCGAATCCGGTGGTGGTAGTGGTACGGCCAACATCAAGAGCCACCACAACGTCGGCGGACTGCCCGAGGATCTCGAGTTCAGCCTCGTTGAGCCGCTACGCCTGCTGTTCAAGGACGAGGTGCGCGCCGTTGGCCGTGAGCTCGGTCTGCCGGAGGAGATCGTTGCGCGTCAGCCTTTCCCGGGCCCGGGTCTGGCGATCCGGATCGTCGGGGAGGTCACCGCGGAGCGGCTGGCCATGTTGCGCAAGGCCGATCTCATCGCGCGTGAGGAATTGACCGCGGCGGGGCTCGACGCGCAGATCTGGCAGTGCCCGGTGGTGCTGCTCGCCGACGTGCGCAGCGTCGGCGTCCAGGGCGACGGCCGCACCTACGGTCATCCGATCGTGCTGCGCCCGGTTTCCAGTGAGGACGCGATGACCGCGGACTGGACCCGCGTGCCCTATGAGGTCCTCGAGATCATCTCCACCCGCATCACCAACGAGGTCCCCGACGTGAACCGTGTCGTCCTCGACGTCACCAGTAAGCCGCCGGGCACCATCGAGTGGGAGTAGGCGCCGTACCGCGCCGATGAGCGCCGACGGGTGGTGAGCACCGCGATGCGGTGAAACCGCATCGCGCCGACCCTCAGCGCGACCGGGCCGACCGTGCTCCGGTGGCGATGAGCAGGGCGCCGACGGCGACGGCGATCCCGACGAGGGCCCACCCGATGGTCGCCGGGTCGGGCAGCGTCGGCCCGTCGGCGAGTCCCCAGCCTGCCACCAGCAGGGCGGCGAGTCCGATCAACGCCACCACGGGGGCCCGACGCTGTGGTGCGCGGTCGGTGTCATTGTGATCGCCATTGCCGAATGATGGTGTCGTGCTGTTCATCTCGTCTCCTGTCCAGGGGTTGCCGGAGCTGCTCATCGCTGTACCTTCACACTGCCGACATTGGTGTGGGCGTCGATGGTGAGCACGGGGCCGGTGGTGCCGTTGTTGCCGCCGTCGAGTCCCTCGGGGCAGGAATAGTCGCCGACGCCTGCTGTGCATTCGGCCCGGACGTTCATCCCGGCGGGCACCTCGACGACGATCTCGCCGATTCCGTTGCGCAGGTGCACCGTCTCGTCGGTCGTCAGGTCGACGTCGCGGAGATCGAGCGTCATGCTGCCCATGGTCAGTGTGTACTCGTCGCGGATGTCGTTCTCGCTCATCGGTTTCCAGTTCCGTTCGCCGACTCCGCCGCCGGGCATACCGAACCGGTGGTCACCGGAGGCGGCTCCGGCGAGCAACGTGGTCACGATCACCGCCGCAGAGAGTCCGACCGCGAGTGGTACCAACGCCCCCGGGTGCGAGCGTGTGGACTGCCTGCGCAGCCCGTTGACCAGCAGACCCGCTCCGATCACGGCCAATGCCAGGGACAGCACGTGTGGCACGGTGAACCAGCCGGCGCCGAGTCCGTGGGCGGCGATCCCGCCTGCGACCACCAGGACCGCGGTGCCGACCACGATGAACGAGAACGCCGATCGGCGGGGCGCGGCAGGTGGCGTCGGTGGCGTCGCGGGTGTGGTGGGTTCGGGGAGATCCCAGGCGAATCGGGCGGCCCCGAGCGGATCCCACGACGGGGGTGTGGCCTCGATGAAATCGGTCGGTGCGGCGGAAGTCGGGGCTGTGGTGCTCGCGGTGGGTGATGCGGTGACCCCGGCCGCCGGCTTGGCGAGATCGACCGCACCCGGTGCGCCGGGTACCGACGCCGATGCGGTGGATGCGGCACCGGTTCGTACCGCGCGCGGGGTCCAGCGGACGAATCGTTGCGGCGGTTCCGGCGCCGAGACGGTCGAAACGCTGGTATCTGCAGGTGGTTCGGGCGTGCGCAGGAACAGCAACAACCATCCGATGAGCATCAGGATGCCGCCGACGATTCCGCCCGAACCCCAAGGGCCACGCGAGAACACCGACGAGACGACGATCACGACGACCACCCACAGGATCACCGTCGGGTTGTTGTGCCACCCGCGGGAGGCACCGCGATCGCCGCCGGCGGCGTGCGTGCGGGCCCGGGTGGTGGACGGAAAGGCGATCCATGCCGCGAGGTACAGGAGCACCCCGCTGCCGCCGAAGACGGCCGCCACCACGAACGCCACCTTCACCAGCGTCGGGTCGACCCGGTAGCGCTCACCGATGCCCGTGCAGACACCGGCAATGGTGCGCGGAGAGGCCGGTCTGGTGGGCCGTGTGGCCCACAGCCGTTCGAGCTGCGTCCGAAGCTGCGTCGTGTCCATGGCACTCATCGTGCTCGGTTCGTGGCGAGCTCACATCGGGGACCGACCCTGAGATCCACCCGGATCGACGCGTCGCCGACGCCGGCCGGTGTCGCGGTCTTCGGGGTCGGCACCGGGGTGAACCCTGATGCCCGGGCCCGACGATCATGGAAGTATCGAAGGCATGGCAACCGACGTCGAGCGTGCGCAGAGACTGATGCGCCGCAGTGGCGGCCGCGTGATCGGCGGTGTCGCCGGCGGCGTCGCCGACCACCTCGGCGTCGACGCATTCCGGGTCCGCGTCGTCTTCGTCGTGCTGACCGCGATGGCCGGGGCGGGCGCGCTCGCCTACGCGCTGCTGTGGTTCTTCTGCCCGCCGGGCGACGACGTCGCCGCTCCCAGCCCGTCCGAGCGCAGGCAGGCGTGGGGACTCGCGCTCATCGGGTTGGTCGCGATGAGCGTGGTGGGTTTCGCCGCATCCGGTACGCCCGCCACCTACCTCGTGCCGCTGGTGTTCGTGGCCGTCGGTGCGAGCCTGGTCTGGCGCGAATTCGACACCTCGGCGCGTGCCCGCCCCCACGGTCCGCTGCTGACCTGGACACGACTGGCCGGTGGCGCGGTACTGGTGATCGGGGGCTTGGTCGTCATCGTGTTCGCCGGCACCCGGAACTTCGGCGGACTGAGTACGACGCTCCTCGCCGTCGGTGCGACGTTGCTGGGCGTGCTGTTGCTGACGGTGCCGCTCTGGATGCGAATGTGGCGCGCCCTCAACGAAGAACGGGCCGCGCGCATCCGCAATGCCGAACGCGAGGAGATCGCCTCGCACCTGCACGACTCGGTGCTGCAGACGCTGGCCCTCATCCAGAAGCAGGCCGCCAAGCCAGAGGAGGTCGCGCGCCTGGCTCGCAGCCAGGAACGCGAGTTACGGACGTGGCTGTTCGGTGATCCGGCGCAGCGCGGCGGGTCCCTGGTTGCCGCCGTGACCAGCGTGGCCGGCGAGATCGAAGACCATTACGGCGTCGAGGTCGAGGTGGTGACGGTCGGCGATCTGCGGCCCGACGAGGAGCCCGACAAGTCGATCGCGAAACGGTGGCCCGCGCTGATCGGGGTGACCCGGGAGGCATTGATCAACGCGGCCAAGCACTCCGGCGAACGCAAGATCGATGTCTACCTCGAGGTCGGCGACGACGAGGTCGAGGTGTACGTGCGCGATCGCGGCGTCGGCTTCGATCCCGACCGGGTCGACGGTGATCGTCAGGGCATCGCACGGTCGATCCGGGCCCGCACCGAACGCGTCGGCGGACAGGTGTCGATCCGCTCGGCGCCCGGGCGTGGCACCAATGTGCGGGTCACCATGCCCCGTGGGGATTCCGTCCCGCACGAGGACGAGAAGGCCGGGGCCGATCTCGAAAAGCATTCGGATATCCCCATTTCCGGCGAGGATCCCTCGGTCGTCCGGACTCCCGGGAATCGCGGTGCAGGGCACCTGGGTTCCGACCACACCGGCACGGACCACACCGGCCCCGGCCAGCGAGTCACCGACCAGCACGCCACCGACGAACCGAACACCGACGATCCGAGCACCGACCACGGAAAGGCATCATGACCATCGAAGCGCCGCAGACCGGGCACTACCGGGTGTTCCTCGTCGACGATCACGGCGTGTTCCGGTCGGGGGTGCGGGCCGAACTCGCCGGCGAGGACGGTCTGACGGTCGCCGGCGAGGCGGGCACGGTCGCCGAGGCGATCGCCGGGATCACCCGTCTGCGACCGGATGTGGTGCTACTCGATGTGCACATGCCCGCCGGCGGCGGGGTCGCGGTGCTGCGTGGGGTGACCGACGCGCTGGGCGTCGATGCCCCGGTGTTCCTGGCATTGTCGGTGTCCGACGCGGCCGAGGACGTGATCGCCACGATCCGCGCCGGTGCCCGCGGTTACGTGACCAAGACGATCGACGGGAGCGAACTCGCCGACGCGGTCCGTCGGGTCGCCGAGGGCGACGCCGTGTTCAGTCCGCGTCTGGCCGGATTCGTGCTGGACTCCTTCACCGGCAAATCGTCGACGCCGGAGCCGCAACTGGACCCCGAACTCGACTCGCTGACCCGCCGGGAACTCGAGGTCCTGCGGCTGCTCGCACGCGGGTACACCTACCGCGAGATCGCCGAAGAACTGTTCATCTCGATCAAGACCGTCGAAACCCACGCCTCCAACGTGTTGCGAAAGACCCAGCAGTCCAACCGGAATGCGCTCACCCGGTGGGCGGCGACCCGTCATATCGGGTGAACCGTGCCTCGCCCGGATCCGACCGAAATGCTTGATGGCCGAGCGCTTGATCAGTCGAGCGCTTGATCAGACGAGCGCGATCACCAGCACGATGATGGCGGCGAGGACGACGAAGAACAAGAACACCACGGCGGCAAGGACACCCGGCGAGGTCTGCCGGCGCGGCGCGGGTGGACCGAGCGGCGGCATCGCGCTGCTGTAGGACGGTACCGTCGGATAGCGCGGCGAGTACTGTCCCGGAGGCTGGGCGCCGGGATGGGACATGGCACCGGGACGGGATATGGCGCCGGGTGCTCGGGCCGGATCGTAGGGTGGCGGCGTCGCCACGCGGGTGGGATCGTAATGGTGTTGTGGTGCAGCGGGATTCGAGGCAATACCGCGGGGTGAGGAGCCCGACGCCGGCGGTGGTCCGGGTGGTGCCGTGCGGGGCCGGGTGTTCAGACCGAGGTCGGATCGGGAGACGAGGCTGGTCAGCACCTGCTCGGTGGAGCCGTGCTCACCCGCGGCGATCCGGGCGAGTTCGTCGCGTGCCTGCGCCATCGTGACGCGGCGCCGAGGGCTCGGCTCGAGCATCCGCAACAGTACCGGTTCGAGTACGCCGGCCCGCTTCATCGGATTGATCTGCGCACGCGCCACCCGATGCAACATCACCAGCGAGTTGTCGTCGACGCCGTACGGCGGTTCACCCTCGACCATCGTGTAGATGGTGGCGCCGAGAGAGTACACATCCGACGGCTCGGCCGGCTCGTCGCCGCGCGCGACCTCGGGTGCGAAATAGGCTGGGGTACCGGTGATCAGGCCGGTCTGGGTGAGGGTGACATCGTCCTTGGCGCGGGAGATGCCGAAGTCGGTGATCTTGACCAGCCCGGCCTGACGCCCACCCCCGGCGATGAGGATGTTGCCGGGTTTGATGTCGCGGTGGATGATTCCCGATGCGTGCGCCTCGACCATCGCGTCGGCGACCTGTGCGCCGATCTTCGCGGCCTCGGTGACCTCGAGAGTTCCGGTGGCATGCAGGATCTGGGCGACGCTGCGTGAGGGCAGATACTCCATCACCAGCCAGGGCTCGCCGCCGTCGAGGGCGACGTCGTGCATGGCGATGGCGTTGCGGTGGCTCAGTCGGGCCGCGATCCGGCCCTCGCGCATCGCGCGCTGCCGAACGGTTTCCGCGGAGTCCTCCGACAATCCCTCGGTGGAGAGGACCTGCTTGACGGCCACCTCACGGTCGAGGAGTTGGTCGCGGGCGAGCCAGACCGTGCCCATGCCACCGCCGCCGATGCGCGAGACGAGCCGATAGCGTCCGGCCACCAAGAAATTGGGGCCGGGTGTCCGGTGGCTGTCGACGTCGGCGGGCATGACAGCGATGATAGCCGTGGCGCTCAGGCGCACCGCCCGGTGTGAGCTGGGCTGTCCGTCGAAAAGGGGAGTCAGTCGTCTGGTGTGGATGTGAGGCGCGCGGCAATCGGATGCCGGGTGGTGCGTTCGCGAGGGAGCCGCCTCCTGGGAAGCGGTGCGGCCGACCGGTACCGGCACACCTGGCCGATCGCGGTCTCAGTGGTGTCGTCGACCCACCTTGCCGAAGATGCCTCGGCGAGACCGCTTCTGCGCCTTCGCTTCTTGACGTGGCATGGAGCGTGCTTCCGCAGATCGCGCCGCCTTGCGTTCGGCCCATGCAGCCATCGTGGCTTCGGTGTCACGGGGCATGGTGATGAGCGGCGGTCCGGATGGCAGCTGGAGACGAGCGTGCATCACCCGGTCGTTGAACTGGGCAATCTCGCGTCGAACGGCCTTCTCGTTCGATAGCCGATCGAGTTGCTCGTCAAGGGCGGCATCATCTTTTCGTAACTGAATGGACGGCGGCAGGAAAACGAGTCCCTCGCGCTTCATGAACCTCTTGAGCCACCAGTCCGGGTCATCGGCATCGGACAGATCCAGTGGCTGGCCGCTGCCGGGGAGGTCATCAAAGTCGCCCCGTTCGATCGCCTTCCGAATATGCATGTCGGCGAGCAGAGCGATCGCCGTTTCGGAGTCGAACGCGAAAGCGGACGGGTTGCAGAACGTCAGGGGCGGCGTGTGCTCATGCATCGTCAGCACTCCATGTCGTGAATCTATTTCGGTCAGATGTATTATGTCATCTGTATTGCAACAGTGAGAGGGTTACGGGTGCCGAAGCAGGTTGATCATCATCAGCGGCGTGAGTCGATCGCTCATGCGCTGTGGCGCGTCGTTGATCAGCGCGGTTGGGCACGGGCGACCATGCGTGAAGTTGCCGCTGAGGCGGGGGTTTCACTGGGTCAGTTGCAGCACTACTTCTCTTCTCGTGCCGAGATGTTGGCCTTCGCGATGGAGTTTGCGTCGGAACAAACAACTCGCCGAGTCTCACGAAGCCTGACGTCGCTCGACCAACCCCCGCATCCTCGCGACGTGCTGCGAGTGGTCCTCACGGAGATGCTTCCTCTGCGCCCTGACTCCCGTGCCACCAGCCGTATGAACGCCGCTTACGTGCTCGAGGCGATGCACGACTCATCGCTGCGTCAGCAGGTTGGACGCGGACTGCGGGAGGGACGCGCGATGGTGGAAATTCTCATCCGGGAGGCGATCGGCCAGGGGCATATCCGTCGCGGTTGCGACCCGGTCATCGAAACGGATCTGGTCCTTGCGTTGACCGGACTCGGCCCTCTTCTCGACCTCGACGTCATCGAAGCGCGAGCGGCACTCGCGGCGATTGACCAGCATCTCGACCGACTCTTCGAACCCGAATCATGACCGATGCAGGTACCGGTGTGCCCTGCGAACCCTCCGTGTGCGACGTGCCCGACGTCCTGAACTCCGAGACCCGTGGGTGGGTCGACGCCGCTCCCGCCCCGAGGGTGTTGTGCGCGCTGGATTGACAAGACCTAGCACATGTGTTCGACTCCGGGTATGCGTTGGTCCGAACAGGCTGTCGAAGCCGACGATGGTGCCCTGCCGGGTCTGGGCCGGGCCGGGCTGGTGCGATCGGTGCAGACCCCGGAGTTCGAGGGCATCACCTTTCACGAGGTCCTCGCCAAGAGTGCGCTCAACCGGGTGCCCGAGGAGTCCGGGTTGCCGTTCACCTACACGGTCAACACCTTTCGGGGGTGCACCCATGCCTGTCGGTACTGCTTCGCCCGGCCCACCCACGAATACCTCGACCTCGACGCGGGCCGGGACTTCGACTCGCAGGTCGTGGTCAAACTCAACGTGGCCGCGGTGTTGCGCAAGGAATTACGGCGTCGATCCTGGCGTCGGGAACCGGTGGCCCTGGGCACCAACACCGACCCCTATCAGCGGGCCGAGGGCCGCTATCGGCTGATGCCCGGCGTGATCTCGGCGCTGACGGAATCGGCCACGCCCTTCTCGATCCTCACCAAGGGCACGCTGCTGCGACGCGATCTGCCCCTGCTGCGTCAAGCCGCCGGGCAGGTGCCGGTGTCGCTGAGCATCTCGCTGGCCTTTCATGATGCCGAGTTGCAGAAGCAGATCGAACCGGGGACGCCGTCGCCCGCGGCGCGGCTGGCACTGATCCGCGACATCGCCGAGGCCGGGTTCGCCCCGCACGTCATGGTCGCCCCGGTGATCCCGTACCTGACCGACTCCAGCGCGCACCTCGACGCTCTGCTCGCCTCGCTCGCCGAGGCCGGGGCGTCGGGCGTCACCGTCATCCCGATGCATCTGCGCGGCGCCACCAAGCCGTGGTTTCTGACCTGGCTTGCCGAACATCACCCGGCGCTCGTCCGCCGATATCGCACGCTCTACGGGCGGGGCGCCTACGTCACCCCGGAGTACTCGTCGTGGCTGCGGGAACGGATGCGGCCGATGGTGGCACGTCACGGGTTGGCCGGGTCGTCGGGCTCGCGTGTGGGGCACCCGGAGCAGCATTCCGGCGTCGACGATCCGGTGGCCGAACCCGAACTGGCACAAGCGCTCACGTTGTTCTGAGATCGCTCGTTCTTCCCGGGTGTTTTCGTTCTTCCTCGGGAGATTTTGCGGGGAAGGTCTTGTTTCTTCGGGAAGAAGCTCGGGCGACCTGCGCGGTTGCGGACTGTCGGAGCCGCGTCGTACGATCGGGACATCGAAAAAACATTCGATTCGCGGGGTGATTCCCCGAGTCGGATGGGACGCGATGGTGTGGCACTTCCCGGCCCGCCGAGCATTGTGTGCGCTGGCCGGAAGGGGTGTGTCATGAGTGTGGTGCCACTGGATCGGGGTGGGCGAGAAGGGTCGGGACGTGCGGATCCCGACACCCTCGACTCCCTGCGCCGAAAGATGGCGGTGATGTCGGGGATGCCCGACAGACGCTCGGTACAGCCTGGGCCGGCCGAGGTCTTTGCCTTACCGGACGCCATCGCAGACCTGTTGCCCCGCAGCGGAATCGGGAAGGACGGGAGCTCCGGACAGCACGGGATCGCCCGGGGCACGGTGGTCGGTTACCGGGGTGCGCGGTCGCTGCTGATGGCGATGATCGCCACCCTCACGCAGGCGGGACACCAGGTGGGCATCGTCGGGATGCCGCGCCTGAATCTCCTCGCCGCGGTGGAGATGGGCGCCGATCTGCGTCGGATCGCGGTGGTCCCCGACCCGGGTATCGACCCGGTGGAAGTGGCCGCGGTACTGCTCGACGGCATGGACGTGGTCGTGGTGGGGCTGCGCGGGACCACCGTCGCCCCCTCGCGGAGCCGGGTGGTCGGGGGCCGTGCGCGCCAGCAGGGTTCGTCGCTGGTGGTCGTCGACGGCGACTGGCCCGGCGCCCACACCCGGATGGATGCGAGGGTGATCGGTTATCGACACGGCCCGGAGGCCGCCGATCTCGCCGGTGCACATCGGGGTTATGGACGGGTCGGTGGCATGCGGCTGCAGATCGTCGTCGGTGGTCGCGACCACCGCCGACGTTCCGCCGAGATCGATATCACCGCAGGCGGATTCGGCGACGACGCGGTACATATCCGACGGGTGGGGCCGTCGGTGTCGGTGGCCGCCGACGCGCCCGGTGCGGTGGCCAACTGATGGCCGCACAGGCGCGAGTACTGGCGCTGTGGTGTCCGGACTGGCCTGCCACGGCAGCCGCCGCCGATGCCGATCTGCCGCCCCGACACCCGGTGGCGGTGCTGCACGCCAATCGTGTGATCGCCTGCTCGGCCCCGGCGCGGGCGCTCGGGGTGCGGCGGGGGATGCGTAAACGGCAGGCGCAATCGGTGTGTCCGGAGATGACGGTCGTCACCGCCGACGAACATCGGGACGGCCGGTTGTTCGAGCCGGTGGCCGCCGCGGTCGCCGACCTGGTCCCGGCAATGGAGGTGGTGCGGCCCGGGTTGGTGGTCCTGCGGCTGTCGGGAGCGGCGCGGGTGTTCGGGGGAGAGGCCGAACTCGCCGAGGAACTCATCGATCGGGTCTCCGCGTGCGGAGTGGAGTCACAGGTCGGCGTCGCCGACGAACTGTTCACCGCGGTTCTGGCCGCGCGCACCGGACGCAGCGTGCCGCCCGGCGGCGATCGTGAGCACCTGGCGGATCGGCCGATCGCCGACCTCGCGGCCGAACCCTCCCTGTGCGGGCCCGGCCGCACCGAGTTGGTCGATCTGCTCCGCAGGCTCGGCCTACGGACCATCGGGGCGTTCGCCGCGATGGCGGCGTCCGACGTCGCCACGAGATTCGACGCCGACGCGGTCATCGCACATCGGCAGGCCACCGCCCAGCCGGGCCGTCCCCCCTCGACGCAGGCGCTGCCGGAAGACCTGGTGATCGAGTACCCGTGCGACCCGCTGATCGATCGGATCGACGCGGCTGCCTTCGCCGGCCGCCGGATCGCCGAACTGCTGCACCGCCGTCTCGTCGATGCGTCGGTGGCCTGCACCAAGTTGACGGTGGAAGCGATCACCGAACGCGGACAGCGTCATTCGCGAACCTGGCGATGCGGCCAACCGCTCACCGCGTCGGCGACCGCCGACCGTATCCGCTGGCAACTCGAGGGATGGATGACCAGTGGTCGTACCCGGGGTTCCGGCGACGCGCGGCCGGATTCGCCGATCGCGGTCCTACGGCTGGTGCCCGTCGAGGTCGTCGACGCCGGAATGCTGCAGCACGCGTTGACCGGTGCCGGGCTGCCCGGCGAACCGGAACTGACCGAACGAGCGCGCCGCAGCATGGAGCGGGTGCAGGGCCTGCTCGGCGGCGATGCGGTGCGCATACCCGTGCTCAGCGGTGGACGCGGTCCCGCCGAACAGATCTCGATGATCACCCTCGGCGAGGACCCGGTGCCCGGGCGCGACCCGGAGGCGCCCTGGCCGGGCCGCCTGCCCCAACCGGCACCGACGATGTCGTCCGACGCGCCGGTCGAGGTGATCGATCCCGCGGGAGAGCCGGTGCAGGTCACCCCGCGAGGCGCGTTCACCGCCGAACCGACGATGGTCCGGATGCCCGAACCCTCCCGGCAGGGCTGGGAGGTGCGGTGGTGGGCCGGGCCGTGGCCGGTCGGTCTGGAACCTGCCGGTCCGGAATCGGGGCATGAGGCGATCAGTGCCCGCGCGCAGGTGCTGCTCGACGACTCGCGCGCGTTGCTGCTGTGCTACCGCTCCGGCGGCTGGGTGGTGGAGGGGGTCTACGACTGAGCGACCTGGCTTCAGCTGTTGCGGCCGCGTGCGGCGACGCGCCACGACAGTGAGTGTTCCCCTTGGCCTTTCACGATCAGGTCATCGACGAGGTTCACGGCCGTGCACACGTGGTTGGGGATCACCTCGATCCGGTCTCCCGGATCGGGGATCCTCGCCGGCCCCTCGGGGTCGTCGTCCTCGGGGTAGTCGATGGTGGCGTGATGTTCCGACAACGCGGTGATCCGGGCTCGTGGGGAGTCGAGGACATGCCCGAAACCCGTTGCCCATCCGGGCCGGTCGGCGCCGAGGATCTTGCTGCCGGCATCGACGATCACCCGCGACCGCGATCGATGGACCACCGTGGTGACCGCGGTCAGCGCCACCTCGTCGACGGTGGCGCTGCCCAACTCGACCTGCTGGGCGTCGTTGAACGGGTAGACACCTGGCCGGATCTCGGTGAGGGCTCCGGCCTTGGCGAACTCGACCGTCGGGGTTGATCCGCCACTGATCACGCGGGGATCGATACCACTGTCGCGCAACGACTGTGCCGCGTCGCGTAACGCCACCGCCTCGGCGGCGCCGGCCTCGGCGCGCGCCGTTCCGGGACCGTATCCGTGTCCGGGGAAGGTGAACACACCCACCACGTCGAGGCCCGCGGCGGCTGCTGCTGCCGCCACCTGCCCGGCCTGTTCGGCCGCCACCCCGGTGCGGTGATGTCCGGAATCGATCTCCACGAGAACCTCGAGATGTGTATCGGGCCGTGCGACCTCGGCGGCGAGGCGGTGCGCTCCGGCGATCGAGTCGACACCCACGCGCATCGACGCCGCGCGAGTGAGTTCGCGTAACCGCGCACCCGTGTGGGCGGTCACCCACAGCGGGTAGGCGATGAACAGATCGCGACACCCGGTTTGTTCTGCCGCGGCCGCGAACACCTCGGCCTCACCGATGGTTGCCACCGTCAGACCTGCGGCACCGTAATCGATCTGGCGCCGAGCGATCTCGATGCACTTGTGGGTCTTGGCATGTGGGCGCAGTACCACGCCGAGGTCGGCGCATCGTCGCGCCATGGCGGTGAGATTGGACTCGAGTCGAGTGAGATCGACTGCCAGATACGGGGTGTCGGTCACGGCGTGTCACCGGCTGTGGAACTCTCCAGAGCAGCCGTTGATTCGCGGCTGAGGAGGTAGTCCTGATGCATGATCCGGGTGGTCAGCCGTGGGGCGAAGCGGTGGCCCAGGTCGGCGAGGTCACCCAGTGGTGTCGACACCCGCTGTGGGCGGCGCAGAATCGCATCCAGTACGCGTGAGGCGCCCTTGTCGACCGACCACACCCCGGCCGAGTCCCGGTACTGCTCGGTCGGCGCGATCATTCGTGTCCGAACCAGTGGGAGCCGCACATGGGAGACCGTCACGTGATCCGACAAGGTCTCGGCGGCGACCGAATCGCTGAACGCCTCCAGTGCCGCCTTCGATGCCGCGTACGCGCCGAAGCGGGCGCCGCGCGCCTGCACGGCGATCGAGGTGACGTTGACGATGTGGCCACTGTTGCGTTCGACCATGTGCGGTAGCAACGCCAGTACCAGATTGACCGCACCGAAGTAGTTGACCGCCATCACCCGGTGATAGTCGTGGGAGCGATCGACGGCGTTGATGGTCGCCCGGCGGATGGAACGGCCGGCGTTGTTGACCAGGACGTCGACGTGACCGTGGTCGACGATGACGGTCTTCACCATGGCGCGTACCGACTCCTCGTCGGTGATGTCACAGACGAACGGGATCGCCTGCCCGCGAGGGATTCCGGGTTTGGGTGTCGCCGAATTCACCTCGCGCGCCGCGGATTCCAGCTCCTGGGAGTGGCGTGCGACGATCAGCGCCGTGGCACCCCGCTCGACGCACATGCGGGCGGTGGCCTTGCCGATTCCCGACGAGCCACCGGTGATCAGAACGACCTTGCCGACGAGCGGGCCGCGCGGATCGGATCGCCGATGACGCGCCGGGTCGAGTGCGCGCTCCCAGTACCGCCAGAGCAAGGGCGCGTAGTCGTCGAATTCCGGTGGGCGAATCCCGAATCGGGCCAGCCGTGCGATGGTCAGGTCGGAGCGGAACGTCACGGGCAGATCCATGCCGTCGAGCAGGGCGGGCGGGATACCGGCCTGGCGGGCGATGAGGTTGCGGCCGAGGCGTAACGGGGGGGTGCCGGCCAACGACGTGGCGCGTCCGACGATCTGGTGGGGGATCGCGTTGATGCCCTTGGGGGCTCGCAGGGATGGGGCCAGTGCGTTGTACATCTCGGTGATCGTCACCTCGCGGCGGTCTCCGAGGTGATACACCTGGCCGTCGGATTCCGGGTCGAGACCGATCAGGGCGACGAGGGCGTCGACCACATAGTCCACCGGTACCATGTTGATGCGTCCGAGGTCGGGAAACGGGAGACGCAGTGCCGCAGGCAGTTTCCCCAGCAGACGAAGATGACCGAAGAAGTAGTACGGGCCGTCGATCTTGTCCATCTCGCCGGTACGGGAGTCGCCGACGACCACCGACGGGCGATACACACGCCAGCGCAAACCCGTACACTCGCGGATGACCTTCTCGGCCTCGAACTTGGTGCAGTGATAGGGCGTCGGGAAACCCTGCCCGAGATCGAAGTCCTGCTCGGTGAACTCGCCCGCGTGGTCACCGGCCACCGCGATCGACGAGATGTGATGGCACATCGCATCATGGGCGACGGCGAAGTCCGCGACCCGTGCGGTGCCCTCCACATTCGCGGCATGCTGGCTGGCCGCGTCGGCTGCCATGTCATAGATCGCGGCGAGATGGACGACGTGATCGACCTCGATGTCGTTGTCGTCGACGCCAAGGCCGTCGACGGTGAGATCCCCGATGACCGGGTGGACGCGGTGCGAACCGGGGAAGCTGCGCACGGTGTCGACGAATCGGGGCAGTGAGCCCTGGCGGACGAGCGCGTGGATCTGCGCGTCGGGATCGGTTGCGAGTAGTTGTCTGATGACGCGGCGTCCGATGAATCCGCTGCCACCGGTCACAAAGTACGAGGTCACGGTGAACTCCATGTTCGCAGGCTGACGAAAACACCATTCTTACTGGACAGTAAGATCGGTGTGCTGGTTCACACCCTGTCACTCCGGGCCGTCGCAGGCAAGGTCTGGTGGCTCGCGCGGCGGTCGGTGCACCACAGGCATTGGAGGCTCGCGGATAAATTTTCCACCCCTGGTAAATGATTGCCAGGGGTGGTAGTTTTGCCGTGGTGGCCGCTACTTCCATGATCGCGCGGGTGCGTCGGCAGCAGATGATCGAAGCTGCTGTCGAGGTCATCGACCAGATCGGCGTCAGCCAGGCGTCACTTGTACGCATCGCACGACAGATGGGGGTCAGCCGCAAGCTGATCACCTACCACTTCGACAGTCGCGCAGCACTTTTCGCGGCGGTTGTCGAGCACGTCTATGACCTCGGCCGCAGTGAGGTCCAGCCAGAGGCCAACGCGGCGCGGTCGCCGGAGGCCATGCTCACGGCATTCATCCGCGGCAGCATCGCCTTCTACGCTCGCCACGTGCGCGAGATGAGAGTGCTCTCGGCGCTGTATGCGGCCGACGATCCCGACGCCCCGAACCGCGACGAGAGCGATCATCACCGAGAGGAGATGACAGCGGTGGATGCCATCCTCGCCGACGGTCAGAAAGCCGGACTGTTCCGGACCTTCGACGTGGGGCTGGCCGCCGACCTCGTGCGCGTCACGCTCGACCTCGGGCTGCGCCGGATCATCGCCGGCGATCCGCCGGCGGCGGTGGCCGAGGAACTCGACCGATTCGTGCTGGCGGGGCTACGCGCCGAGCACCCGCGGATCTGACCACGCGAATCCGACCACCGCGAATCCGACCACCGCGGATTCGACACCCGCGGATCTCCAGCCCACGGAAGGCGACATGACACAGTGCTTGAGACGAATGAGTTCGACCATCACGCTGATCGCCGTCATCATCGTCGGCGGTGTGGCGTGCACGAGCGCCGATGACTCCACACATGCTGCGCCGCTGCAGGTGTCGACCAGCAGTGGGGTCCTGCACGGCCACACGGTCGGGGCCACCCGTCAGTTCACCGGTGTTCGCTATGCCCAAGCGCCCACCGGGGATCGGCGCTGGGCGCCACCGGTCCCGGTGTCGGACCCGAAAGCCGATGTCGACGCCACCGGTGTGGCGCCCCAGTGCCCGCAGGCGGCGACGCCGGTACCGGGGAAGCCGCCACCCACGCAGAGCGAGGACTGTCTGTACCTGAATGTGACCACCCCGCAACGGATTCCCGATGGCTCATCGCTACCGGTGATGGTGTGGTGGCACGGCGGCGGATATGTCAGCGGGTCCGGATCGTCTTACGACGCACAGCGTCTGGCCGACGCCGGTGACGTCGTCGTGGTGACGGTGAACTATCGGTTGGGGATCTTCGGCTATCTCGGACTGCCGGGACTCGCCGGGTCCGGTGACTTCGGATTCGCCGATCAGATCCAGTCGTTGCGCTGGGTACACGACAACGCCGGGGCGTTCGGTGGCGATCCCGGCAATGTGACCGTGTTCGGTGAATCGGCAGGCGGCATGTCGGCGTGTGCGGCCCTGACCTCGCCGGCCGCCAAGGGACTCATCGACAAGGCCATCATCGAGTCCGGTTCGTGCGCATTGGATTTCCCCACCGGAAGTCTGTTCCCCGGAGTTCCGCAGTCACGTCCGTATGCACCCCTTGAACAATCGGAGGCCACCGGTGCGCAGGTCGCGGCATCGCTGGGGTGTGCCGGTGCCGACACCGTGCGTTGCCTGCGGGACCTGCCCGTCGAGAAACTGCTGACCCAGAACGAGACGTTCTCGAACGGACTCGCCTACGGCACCGCGCTGCTGCCCACGAGTCCGGCCACGGCCGTCGCCGACGGCACCACCCTGCGTATCCCGGTCATCACCGGCGGAAACGCCGAAGAGAACGGCGCCTTCACCGCAGGCGCGGTGACGGCAGACCCGCACGCCTACACCGCCGAGTCCTATCCGGCCGACCTACGGGCCGCGTACGGGGTACGGGCACAGGAGGTAGCCGCGCGGTATCCGTTGTCGTCGTTCTCGTCGGCGCCCGCCGCGTTGGCGCGGGTGTTCACCGATTCGGGGTGGTCCTGCCCGACCCTTCGGGCGGCCCACGACTTGTCCGGCCACGCGACGACCTTCACCTATGAATTCGCCGATGCGTCAGGGCCGAACGTGAGTGGTGGGGACAATCCGGCAGTGCCCAAGGCTGCGTTCCACGCCGACGAATTGCCGTACCTGTTCGACTTGAACGGCACCAACCTCGCCCCGCGACCTCCCCAGTCCACGCTGTCGGCGGCGATGATCGGGTACTGGACGTCGTTCGCGCATTCGGGTACACCCACGGCCGCCGACCAGCCGCAGTGGCCGTCGGTGTCGGGGGCGAGCGGTCCGGTGCAGTCCTTTGCCGCCGACGGAGTGCACGGCGTCGACTTCCGTGCCGAGCACCAGTGCGACTTCTGGGATTCGGTGCCGATCACATAGTCGTCGACGGCGCCCGGCACGACGCCGACAGCGCCCGCCATGATGCCGAGCGCGCTCGGCGAAGCGCTGTCGCGAGTCTGGAGAGCGCTGTCGGCGTTGTCGATAGCGCTGTCGCGGTGGGTACGGTGATCGCAATGGAGAACCCGACCTTCGATCACTGACGTATCGACCACCGCCGCACCAGGAGTCGTCTCATGGACAACCATCTCAGCCCCAAGGCCACAGCCGTCACGTTGCGAGCACGCCTCGCGGAATCGGACGTGACGATCACTCATTCACGCGCGCTCGAAATCGTCGCGGCACAGTTGGGTTTCCGCGACTGGAACACGTGCGCAGCAGCGTCGGAGAATTGCTCCGATCCCATCACGGTTCCGATCGTGCGCACATTTCCCGGTGACGAGGCCGACCGCTTCTACCTCGACTTCCTCGGATTCGGTGTGGACTGGGAGCATCGCTACGAACCGGGAATGCCTCTCTATCGCCAGGTATCCCGGCAGGGGTGCGTGCTGCACCTGTCCGAGCACCACGGCGATGCCACACCCGGATGTGCGGTGCGCATCCGGGTGCGCGACGCCGCTGCTCTGCAGCGTCGGCTGCATGACAGCACGATCTACCCGTTGCGGATCGGACTCGTCCACGAGCCGGGGCGGGACGAGGTCCGAGTGCCCGATCCCTTCGGCAATCGACTGATCTTCTTCACGCCCACAGGGCAGTAGTCGTCTGCGTCGATGGCGTTCACCCGCGCCTCGAGAGCGCTCGGTAGAGCGCTGTCGCGGGTCTGGAGGGCGCTGTCGGCGTGGAGAAGGGCGCTGTCGCGAGTCGGGAGAGCGCTGTCGGCGGTGTGTGACGAGCCCGCCTGACGGCACGCTCATCGGCGGAGGAAACTGTGTGCATGCCCATCGCCGAATTGCTGAAGCTCGGAACCGTGCGCCCCATCGTCGCCTGGGGTGATCCGGTGTTGCATCGCGAGGCGCGCCCGGTGACCGACTTCGGCCCGGAATTGCAGACGTTGCTGGCCGACATGTTCGCCACCAACACCGCGGCGGCCGGTGCGGGCCTGGCCGCGGCCCAGATCGGGGTGGACCTCGCGGTTTTCATCTACGACTGCGGCGACGAGACCGGAACGCGACGGACCGGGGTTGTCTGCAATCCGCGCCTGGAACTGCCCGAGGGGCGCGACCGCCGCCTCGTCGACTACGACGAGGGGTGTCTGTCGTATGCCGGCGCGTACGCCACCCTGTCGCGTCCGTCGGTCGCCACCTGTCACGGTGAGGACCAGTTCGGCGAGCCGGTGACGATCACCGCCGGCGGGCTGTTGGGCCGGTGTCTGCAACACGAGACCGATCATCTGGCCGGCATGGTGTTCGGCGATCGGCTCACCGCCCGGGCGCGCAAGGGGCTGCGACGTATGCGAGATGAGGTCGCCGACCGTTACCCCGACGACTGGCCCGTCTCGCCGAAGAGTTGAGAGGATGAGGTAAGACCGACGCGAATCGAACGCATGTTCTATACTCGATGAGTGGGTTGGAACCATGGACCACCGACCTGGTCGGAGATGGAGCGAGTGCTCTCCGGCCGCTCGCGAGCCGGCGAGCGGCCCGGCGAGTTCTTCGGTCCCGGTGACGGTGGTGACTCCCCGGCATGGTCGCGCAAACGTGGTCCCTACGTCGCGCCCGAGATCGATCGTGAGCCCTCGGGTGTGCCCTATGCCGAACTGCACGCGCACAGTGCCTACAGCTTTCTCGACGGGGCGTCGATGCCCGAGGAGATGGTCGCCGAGGCGCAGCGCCTCGATCTGAAGGCCTTGTCGATCACCGACCACGACGGTTTCTACGGCGTCGTCCGATTTGCCGAGGCCGCACGGGAATTCGGGATGCCGACGGTCTTCGGCGCCGAGTTGTCCCTGCAGCCCGACGTGGCGCGGACCGGTGTCAACGACCCGCCGGGCGAGCACCTGCTGGTCCTGGCCCGAGACGGCGAGGGCTATCGTAGGCTCTCGCGGCTGATCGCCGACGCGCACATGACCGGTGGCGAGAAGGGGCTGCTGCGCTACGACCCCGACCGGCTGACCGACCACGGCGGTCACTGGCTCGTGCTCACCGGCTGCCGTAAGGGGTCGGTACGCCGAGCCCTCGAGCGGGGCGGACGTGCGACCGCGCAGAAAGCTCTCGGCGATCTCGTCGACCGTTACGGCCGCAACGGGGTGGTCGTCGAACTCACCGCCACCGGCCAGCCCGACGACGACGAACGCAACGCCGTATTGTCCTCTCTGGCCGGTCTGTTCGCGTTGCCGACGGTGGCCACCACCGGTGCGCATTTCGCCGGACCGCCCCAGCGACGTCTGGCGATGGCGATGGCCGCGGTTCGCGCCCGCACCGACATCGACACCATCGCCGGGTGGATGCCCGGGGTCGGCGGTGCGCATCTGCGCAGCGGTGACGAGATGGCGCGATTGCTGTCCGCGCATCCGGAGGCCATCGACAACGCGGTGCACATCGCCGGCGACTGTGCCTTCGAATTGGGTTTGATCGCACCGCAACTGCCACCCTTCGAGGTGCCCGACGGTCATACCGAGGCCACCTGGCTGCGTCACCTCACGATGACCCGGGCACTCCGGCGTTACGGCACGCCTGCGCAACATCCACAGGCCTATCGGCAGATCGAACACGAACTCGCGATCATCGAAACCCTCACGTTCCCCGGCTATTTCCTGGTCGTCGCCGACATCGTCGATTTCTGCAAGAGCGCCGACATCCTGTGTCAGGGGCGTGGTAGCGCTGCCAACTCCGCGGTCTGTTATGCGTTGGGTATCACCAATGTCGACCCGGTCGCCAACGAGTTGTTGTTCGAACGGTTCCTCGCTCCCGAGCGTGACGGCCCGCCCGACATCGACGTCGACATCGAGTCCGACCGTCGGGAAGAGGCCATCCAGTACGTCTATCGCCGGTACGGCCGTGACTACAGCGCACAGGTGGCCAATGTGATCACCTATCGCGGCAAGTCCTCGGTCCGCGACATGGCGCGCGCCCTGGGATACGCGCCGGGACAACAGGATGCGTGGGCCAAGATGCCCGACCACGCGCCCGCCGACGTCACGCGTCTGGCGGATGAGATCGCCGGTATGCCCAGGCATCTGGGTATCCACTCGGGTGGGATGGTGATCTGTGATCGGCCGATCGCCGACGTGTGCCCCACCGAGTGGGCCCGGATGGCCGATCGCAGTGTGCTGCAGTGGGACAAAGATGACTGTGCGGCAATCGGTCTGGTGAAATTCGATCTGCTGGGGCTGGGTATGCTCTCGGCGCTGCACTATGCGATCGACCTGGTTGCCGAGCACAAGGGCATCCACGTCGATCTGGCGCAGCTCGATCTCACCGAGGAAGCCGTCTACGACATGCTCTGCCGCGCCGACTCGGTGGGGGTGTTCCAGGTCGAGTCGCGCGCTCAGATGGCCACGCTGCCCCGCCTCAAACCGCGTTGCTTCTACGATCTCGTGGTCGAGGTGGCGCTGATCCGGCCCGGGCCCATTCAGGGCGGGTCAGTGCATCCCTACATCCGTCGTCGTAACGGCGACGAGCCGGTCACCGTCGAACACCCGTCGATGCTCGGGGCTCTCGAACGCACACTGGGGGTTCCGCTCTTTCAGGAGCAACTCATGCAACTCGCGGTGGACGTGGCGGGGTTCGACGCCTCCGAGGCCGATCAGCTGCGCCGGGCGATGGGCTCCAAGCGCTCGCCGGAGAAGATGCAACGGTTGCGTCAACGGTTCTACGACGGCATGCGCAGCACTCACGGCATCACCGGGCAGGCCGCCGACCACATCTACGAGAAGATGGCGGCCTTCGCCAATTTCGGTTTCCCCGAGAGCCATTCGCAGAGTTTCGCGTCGCTGGTGTTCTATTCGTCGTGGTTCAAGCTGCATCATCCGGCGGCATTCTGCGCAGCGTTGCTGCGTGCACAACCGATGGGGTTCTACTCACCGCAGTCCCTGGTCGCCGACGCCCGGCGGCACGGGGTGCGGGTACACCGGCCCGACATCAACCGCTCACTCGCCGAGGCGACGTTGGAGAACACGGGGCTCGAGGTGCGGCTCGGTCTGGCTGCGGTACGCGGGGTCGGCGAGGAGGTGGCCGAGCGTATCGTGCTCGCCCGCAACGCCGATGGTGATTTCACCGGGGTCACCGACCTGTCCCGGCGTGCCGCGTTGAGCACCCGTCAGCTCGAGGGACTCGCCGGTGCGGGCGCGTTCGACTGCTTCGGGCTGAGCCGACGCCAGGCCCTGTGGGAGGCCGGAGCCGCGTCGAGCGCCCGGGCCGAACACCTCGACCTGCATCAGACGGCGGCGACCCCGACCCTGCCGGGCCTGTCCGATGTCGAGTTGGCCGCGACCGATGCGTGGGCGACCGGGGTGACCCCGACGGCATACCCCACCCAGTACCTGCGTCCGCGGCTCGACGCACTCGGCGTGATCCCCGCCGACGGGCTGCTGTCGGTACCCGACGGGTCGCGGGTCCTGGTGGGCGGGGCGGTGACCCATCGCCAGCGCCCGGCCACCGCCTCCGGGGTGACCTTCATCAATCTCGAGGACGAGACCGGGATGGTCAACGTCGTCTGCTCGGTGGGCTTGTGGATTCGCCAGCGCGAGCTGGCGACCTCGGCGTCGGCATTGCTGGTGCGCGGCAAGGTGCAGAACGCCGAAGGGGCCGTCACCGTGGTCGCGGACCGATTGCAGCGCATGGACCTTCGAGTGGGGACGCGATCGCGGGACTGGCAGTGAGGCGCTACGGTGCCTGCCCCGGAAGCCAGTGCCGTCGGAGGTCAGCTGCCGGACTTGTCCGTGGTCCCTGGTCGTGCGGTGCCCACCGTTAATCCTGCCGTGTCGGTCGTCGGTGCACCACCGGTGCCCGGCGTCGTCGTCTCGGCTGCCCCGGCTTCGGGGGCACCCGGGTCGGGCGTGGTGACCTCGGGTTCGGTGACTTCGGGAGTGGTGCCTTCCGGCGTGACACTCTCGGGAGTGGTTCCCGGCGTGGTGATCTCGGGGGCGATCACCGTGCTCGGCAACGCGAACATCCATCCCGCGGTGCCGCTGGGCTGCCACACCGCCGAGCCGCCGCCGCGTCCGACCGTGAAGGCGAACCAGCCGGTGTAGGTGCTCTCGGGGTGCAGCGTGGCCGGAATCATTGTGCCCCGGTCGGTCTCGGCCGATCCGACAGCGATCCTCCGCCCGCTGACGAGGTGTGCGACATCGTCGGCGGACATCCGCGACAGTCGTGCACCACCGGTCTCGGCCGACGTGTCGACGCTCATCCGCACCGCGACGACGATCCCGTCGTCGCCGGCGGTCGAGACGACGTCATGCACTGTGGCGCGACCCAACTCGGTGCCGTCGGTGGCGATCAGGTCGAACGGGACACCGCGCTGCACCGTGGTCACGGTGTTGGGTCCGCTGGGCGATTCGGCAACGGAATCGCTTGGTGCCGAATCGGATTCCTCGGTGTTCTCGTCATCGACCGCGGCGTCGCCGGTGGCCTCTGCGGTGCTGGACTCCGCGTCCGCGCGGGTCTCCTCGGCGACGGAGCTCATCGGTGCGGCGAAGGTGTCGACATCGGGAAGGGCGGCTCCCAATCCGCATTCCGCGCGGACCAGTAGTGCATCGATGGTCCAGTAGTTGGTGCCGAACAGGTCGTATTCGCCGATCTGGAGCCGCAGCGCCGACAGCGCGGAATCCCCGGTCACGCTCGCGTAGCTGGTCAGCGTGCCCCGCAGGCGTGCGGCGGTGATCGGCGCAGTGAAGTCGGTAGAGGTGCCTGCGGCGGGGGGCGC
>NZ_MVPX01000131.1:0-15179 GCF_002043085.1 Gordonia sp. i37
CAGCTGAACCCGGCGACTCGACGACAGTGCGGTCGCGTAGATCTCGAAGCTGTTCATCGTCGCCGAGGCCGAGCCGGTCGCGTTTCCGGAGGCGGTGTAGCTCGCGGTCGACGTGCCGGCGCCCTCGGCTCTGGTGATCCCGAGCAGCCCGCTGGTGTCGATGACATCGGTGACGGTGGACGTACCGGCATTGTCGTGGGTGTGGGTGACGCGGGTGGCCTCGACGTTGTCGGTGGTGATGACGCGATCGATGGTGGCCCGACCGGTGAGCGAGCGTGCGTACCCCTCGGTGACGTCGGCCCGGGCGAACGTCGAGGTACCCCAGATCGCGGACTGCCAGGAGGCGAGTACCCCGGTGGTCTGGACGGCGAGCATGCCGGCGGCGATGGTTGCGATGGCGGCGAGGACGACGGCGATCTTGGTGCGTGTCATGGTGGTTTCCGGTGCGAGCAGGTGGATGGGTGGACGGTGGACGCGGGCGAGCTCACTCGCGGATGCGAGGCGAGCGTGGCCAGAACGCCCAGAGCACCAGCAGCGAGGCACAGATGGTGATCGTGCCGAGTACGTAGGGATTGGCCAGCCACACCACGCCCTTGGCGAGTCCTGTTGCGTGCCAGACGACTTCACGGACTTCGGCGACCCGGTACATGCCCGGATCCGGGTTGGGATTGGCGTCGCCCTTCATGGCGATCAACGCGTGGCCGTCGGCTCGGGGGTGGACCTCGGTCACCCGGTGGGTGACCGGACGTCCCGTCTCACGATCGACGGTGACGATGTCGCCGACGGAGATCTCCGACGCCGGTATCTGATGGACCCGGGCCAGCGATCCCTGCGGAATCGTCGGTGACATCGATCCGGTCTTGAACATGATCAGTGAGTAGTTGCCCACGAAGGCCCAGATGACCAGCACGATGCACACAAGGCCTGCGGCGGCGAGGACATTCATGATCGTGTTCTCGAGCACGCGCAGAATCGGTGATCGGGGCGGCGGGCCCGCCGGTGCGGGGTCGATGGGAGTCGCCGGGCCGGTGTCGTTGGTGGTGTGCACCGACCACGCGAGGATGGTGGGGTGTGCCGTGACGACGCCGGGTGTGACGTGGCGCGTGTCATTGTCTTTCTTTCTCGTGCTGAGGTTTTCGTGCGCGACCGATGCGGAGGGCCGATCGCTTGGTCAGGTCTCGCCGATCCGGCTCGAGAGTCAGGTGCCGATCCAGTCGAGTGCCGTGGTCCCGTGGTCGTCGACGACGAAGGAGCGGTAGTCGACATGTGCGTCGGAGGCGGCGAAGTCGGCGGCGGTGACCGCGTCGGTGATGACTGCCGCCGGGTCGGCGATCGCGTGGGCGGCGATGACGCGTGCCAACGCGCTTGCGGCGTCGGTCAATTCGGTCGACACCAAGGGGGTACCGGACGGACCGGCACTGCGTCCGGTGACGAAATCATTCGCCAGGGAGCCGAGTTCACGTGTGATGTCGACGACGTCGCCTGCCGAGGTGACGACATCGGGGGTGGTGAGGACTGCGTCGGAGGGTGTGAGACGACCGAGGACGTACCAGCTGAGTTCCTGAATCCGGCCGACGACGTCGGCGGTGCGTTCGATGTCGACGCGATCCAGGATGCGGGCGAGTGCGGCTGCGGCCGTGATCATTCCGGTCTCATCCGGGATGACGGTGAGAACGTCGGCGACGGTGCCGTAATCGATGGCGGCGGCGAGCGTCACCAGCGGGCGCAATTGGTTGTTCAGGGTTCCCGAGATCTGGTGGGCGGCGCGCAGGTCGCCGGCGACGAGACTCTCGCGGAGCCGGTCGGCGTTGTCGGCGATTCCGGCCATGTCGAGCGAGGCCAGGGTGCTCATCGCGTCGGCGGTCCGGGTGAGAGCCGATTCGGTCTCCTCGGTGGTTGTCCCGAGAGCCGAACCGATCTGCCCGAGAACGGGATTGCGGTCCTTGTCGATGGAGCAGTACAGATCGTCGGGGTGGCAGATCGTGATCACCTTGCCCGCGAGCGCACCCATGCCCTGGGGACGGGGGTCGGCGATCCCGGTGCCCGTCGAGGTGGGGCCGACGGTCTGCTCCCCGTCGGTTCCGGACCGGGGGTCGGCCAGCAACGCCACTGCGCGGACGCGATCTGCGGTCACCGGACCGTCACCGTGACCGATGGCGGCGGCGAGATCGCCTGCGGCGTCGGCGCCTTGGCTGTATCCGGTGATGGTGTAGCTCGCGCCGGGATGTACTGCGGCGTGTTCGCGCAGAATCTGTGACGCGTTGGCGACCGCGGTGGATTTGCTTGTCGCGTAACTCTGCCCGTTGTCGAAGGCGCGAGCCATGTAGGGAAGGAAGTAGACGACCGCGCCGGCGCCGTGATCGGCGGCGATGCGGTTGGCGACCGGTTCGAGCATGCCGGTGGCCGAGGTGGGATCGGCGGCATCGTCGGTCTCCCAGGTCCCCGGGATGAACAGGTTGAAGGTGGCCGCTGTCGGTGTGCTCGCTGTTGCGGTCGTGGCGACCGGCGATGTCAGCGCGCCGAAGCCGAGAATGGCGGTGGCCGCGGCGATCGATATGGCCAACAGCGAACGCAGGTGGCGGCCGATCCGGATGGGTGTGTCAGGGGTACATGTTCTCATCGTGCTCTCCCGGGGGAGTGCGTGAGTGGTGACCACGATGGTGATTGCGGTCGAAAAAGTCTGTGATACAGCGGAAGTGATGGACGTCGCTGAGTTCTTGTGATGATGCGGGCAGGCGGGCCG
Source organism: Gordonia sp. i37 (assembly GCF_002043085.1). Taxonomy (NCBI): domain Bacteria; kingdom Bacillati; phylum Actinomycetota; class Actinomycetes; order Mycobacteriales; family Gordoniaceae; genus Gordonia; species Gordonia sp. i37. Next base: position 2,744 of record NZ_MVPX01000131.1, read on the forward strand.
GCGCGGTGGCCGGCCGCCTGCGTGAGGAGGGGACCAGCGGGATCCGCTCAGCTGTCGACGCTTTGGGCCGACATCTCCCAGGCCGCGTTGACGGTTTGGTCGAGTCCCGACGGATTGGTCCCGGACGGCAGGGTCACGGTGAACCCCAGCCATTTCTGGCCGTTCGCGTCGACCCGGACCGTCGACGAACTCTGTCCGGAGGTCATGGCGCTGTTACTCAGAATGGCCGAACCGCCGGTGCCGTCGTATGTGCCCGGATTAACAGCGCCCAGGTCGGCAATGCTGACGATGAGCTTCTGGCCAAGGGTGTTGGTGCTGTCGACCCTGGCGCCCTGGACGGTGACGTCGGCGGCCATGTTGCCCTCGGTCTCCTTGAGTCCGACCAGCGCATGGACGGAGTCGCCGGGCATCAATGCGCTGGGATCGATGGTTCCCAGAGTGAAGACCATGTTGCCCGCGTCGTCCTGTGTCAGGAATTCGTCCCAGTTCGCCCCGGCGTCGAAGCTGCCCTGAACGTTCCAGGAATTCTCGCCGGTGCCGAATTGCGAGTCGCCCCACACGGAATCGTTCCAGGCGGCGAGGGTGATCACCGCGCCTACGCCGAGGACCGAGCCCGCGGCGAGAAGGGCCTTCTTCTTGCGGCGCTTGGCGGTGGGGTCGGGGGTCCGGCTGTTGTTGATGGTCATCTTTCTATCCGATTGTCGCTGGTGGTAAGTGGCGGATTCGCCACTCATCACACAATAACAAGTTATGAGGACATATATTTCAATTCTGTCTACATTGCTCGATATTCGGCCGTCCGAACATATAACAATGGCCATGCGATATTGAAAAAGAGTGTTGCGCAACGCAATTGGAGGATATCGCGAGCATCCGAAAGTGAAGGGGGCCGTGCATGGGTTGCCAAGAAGACGCAACCCGTGCGATGTCTCCGGGCTCACTGGGCGACGATAGGTGACCCGGGGGACAGCGGGCTGTGGTGCGATCGGTCCGGACACCGGGCTGCGCTGATGCGGTGAGAGCGGCCGCATCGGGCATACGGCACAATCGTCACCGGGCCTGCGCCGCGGCGGGACGTGACGATTCGAGGGGTGGAGAATGCCACAGCAAGTGGTGGTGACGGTGAAGCCGAACAGTCGGAAGGGACCATTGGTGCAGACCGGTCCGGACGGCTCGATCACGATTTACGTGCGTGAGCCCGCCACCGAGGGCAAGGCCAACAAGGCGGTCGCCGAACTACTCGCCGCCCACCTGGGTGTGCCTAAGTCGAGGGTGAACCTCATCGGCGGCGCGACCTCACGCACCAAACGCTTCCGGGTCGCCTGAGGAGGGTTTCTCGGGTCTCCGCACGCGAGCAGCAGGAAGTGGCATCATCGGGTCATGTCACCTGACAGCTCCCCGTCGAACTCGGAATCTGCCGTGCGACAACAGGTTACGCAAACCGAAGAATTGCCCCATACCGGAGAATCCGGCTCGATACCGAGCGGGCCGGCGCAGCACGCGTACGGGCAGGCCGGTGACGCCGATCTGTCCGCGGCCCGACTGCCGTGGGTGCGCTTGCGACGGGCGTGGCGTGGGTCGCTCGAGCCCGGCGAACAATCCGCGGTGCTGTCGTGGGCGGCCTTCACCACGACCTTCGTCACCGCGCGCGGCATCACGCACTGGATTCGCGCCGGTCACGGCCCCGCCGGCGGTGGAATGAGTCTGGGAGGACACCACTTTCACCACTACAACATCGGAATCGGGTTACTCGGCGCCATCGGTGCCGTCGCGGTGCGCGGAGCCGAACGACACCGGCGCCACCCGGCGACCGCCATCGCCTACGGCACCGGCGTCGGACTCATCGTCGACGAACTGGCCCTGTTGCTCGATCTCGAGGACGTCTATTGGGCCAAGCAGGGCCGAACCAGCGTGGACGCCGCCGTCGCCATCATCGGAGCCGGTGGATTGGCCGTCGCCGGAATGGCTTTCTGGCCGGAGGCCCGAAAAGCGCTGCGCTGAGGAACGTGCGCAGGATTCACACCGCCCCGTCGAACCCCTGTTGTCGCCAGGCCTCGTACACCGCGATACTCGCCGCGTTCGCGAGATTGTGCGAGCGTCGGCCGGCGAGCATCGGTATGCGGATGCGGTCGGTGATCTCCGGCTCGTCGAGAACCTCCTCGGGCAGTCCCGTCGGCTCGGGGCCGAACAACAGGACGTCGCCGGGACGGTAGTCGACGTCGGTGTGATAGCGCTGCGCATGCGCGGTGAAGGCGAACACGCGCTGCGGCTTGAGCGTCGTCCATGCCGTGACCAGGTTGGGATGCACTGTCACCGTGGCCATTTCGTGGTAGTCCAGGCCGGCTCGTTTGACCTGGGCGTCCGACATCGAGAACCCCAGCGGCTCGATCAGATGGAGCTCGCATCCGGTGTTCGCGGCCAGCCGGATCGCGTTGCCGGTGTTGGGCGGGATGCACGGTTGGTAGAACATGATCCGGAACATGGCTGTCATTGTGCCGGGTGCAGGTCGTCGAGCCTGGTGTTGGCCCCGCACAGGACGATGCACAACGTGGAATCGGTCGCGGGTTCGACGGCGCCGGTGGTGACCGCAGCGACGGCGGTGGCCGTGCCGTGTTCGATGACGATCCGGAAGCGGTCCCACATCATCCGGCGGGCCGCGATGAGGTCGGCGTCGTCGACGACCACGGAGTCCACGGCCCGGTCGGCGATGGTCGCCCAGCAGATGCCGCCGACCCGACTCGCACCCAGCGAATCCGCCGCGATGCTGTCCAGCTCGACGGTGACGGGCTCTCCGGCCGCCCGGGCCTGATCCAGACACGAGGCGCCGATCGGTTCGGCGCCGATGAGGCGGTCACCGGGCCGCAACGTGGCAGCGAGTCCGGCGAGCAGACCGCCACCGCCGACACAGGCGACGGTCTGCAGTCTGTGGCCGGGGAGGTCCTCGGCCACCTCGAGGCCGATGGTCCCGGCGCCGGCCACGATCGTCGGCAGATCGTAGGCGTGCAACAGCAGTGCGCCGGAGTCGGCGGCCAGCGCGGCGGCGGCGTCGGCGGACTCCTGATAACGAGTGCCGATGAGCCGCACCGTCGCACCGAGTGAACGCAGCGCCGAGATCTTGACCGCCGGAGCGGTCTCGGGGACCACCACGGTCGCCGGAACGCCGACGAGTCGGGCAGCCCAGGCCGCACCGAGCGCGGCGTTGCCGCCGGAGGCCACGAGAACCCCGGCCTCGGGCAGGGTATCGTGGGCGACGGCGTCGAGCACCGCGTTGAGACTGCCGCGCACCTTGAAGCAGCCACCGAGCTGCGTGTACTCCAGCTTGAACACCACATCGACCGGTCCGCCGACCGTGTCGAGCGTGGTCTCGAGCAGGGGAGTGCGCCGCAGGCGGCCCGCGAGTCGTGCACGCGCCGCCATCACGTCGGCAGCGGTGACGGCGACGGGGGTTCCGGCGCGATCGGCGTCCCGATCGGGCGCTGCAGGCGACATGAGCGCAGGCTACCGGCCCGGCCGGGCGATCGGTCGCACAGCGGAATGGAACAATGGTCGGCGTGAGCGCGATACGACTGGACGGCAAGGCCACCCGCGACGAGATCTTCACCGACCTCGCCGCACGAGTGGAGAAGTTGCGCAGTGCGGGAGTCACCCCAGGACTCGGGACCATCCTGGTCGGCGACGACCCCGGCTCGCAGTCCTACGTCAAGGGCAAGCACGCCGATTGTGCGCGGATCGGGGTGTCGTCGATCCGCAAGGATCTGCCCGCAGACACGACGACCGAGGACCTCAATGCGGCCATCGACGAACTCAACGCCGATCCCGCCTGTACCGGGTACATCGTGCAGCTCCCATTGCCGAAACATCTCGACGAGAACGCTGCGCTCGAGCGTATCGACCCGGCCAAGGACGCCGATGGCCTCCATCCGATCAACCTCGGCCGACTCGTGCTGGGCAAGGAATCGACCCTGCCGTGTACGCCGCGGGGGGTCATCCACCTGCTACGGCGCTACGGCATCGACATCGCGGGTGCGCGGGTGACCGTCATCGGCCGCGGCGTCACCATCGGCAGGCCCATCGGCCTGCTGCTGACGCGGCGCAGCGAGAACGCCACCGTGGCCCTGTGCCACACCGGTACGCGCGACCTCGCCGCCGAGGTGGCCCGCGCAGACATCGTCATCGCCGCGGCAGGGGTGCCGCATCTGGTGACCGCCGACATGGTCAAGCCGGGTGCCGCCGTGATCGATGTCGGCGTCAGCCGGACCGAGGACGGCCTGCGCGGCGACGTCGCGCCCGACGTCTGGGATGTGGCCGGACACGTCTCGCCCAACCCGGGCGGGGTCGGGCCGCTCACGCGCGCCTTCTTGCTGGTGAACGTCGTCGAACGGGCCGAGGCTCAGCTCGCGGCGCTCACCGCAGGCGACTCCGTGCGGAACGCCGCGGGCGACGCCGTCGGGACCCGTTCGCGATGACCGGCGGCGCCCCCCAACGGGTGGAGCGGTTGCGCCACGTCCGACGGGTGCGCGCCTACGCGGTACAGATTCCCTACCTGCTGGTGCTGCTCGGCGTCGTGGCCGCCGCGGCACTCGTGTTGTTCGATCGATGGCGTCGCGGAGCGTTCGTGTTCGGATCGGCGTTGTTGTTCGGCGCACTCCTGCGCGCGCTGATCCCCACCTCGCGGGCCGGGTTGCTGCAGGTCAGGGGTAAATTCTTCGATGTCGCGGCAATGGCGTCGGCAGGTGCGCTGATCCTCTGGCTGGCGACGTCGATCGACCCTTTGGGCACAGATTGATTACACTGGTGACCTAAGCGTGACATTCGGGGTACGGACCCGACGCACAAACTCCGCCGAGCGGAGCGATTGTTAGCAACACTAAGTGGGGATTGACATCAGTTCGACGTTCGAGATCAACGACCAGGCAAGATCGGGCGACACCACGTCGCTGGGCGTCTCCGTCGGTGAGGGAATGATCCATTACGTCCTGCTCACGCACGACGAGGCAGGTCGCACCGCCCTCGAGGCGCGCGTCTTCGACGTCGATCCCACCGACGGACTCGATTCGGTGGGACGCGTGAACGCGGGCATCGACCTGATGCTCGACGCCGCCCGCGCCGCCGAACTACGCGTCGGCCCGATCGGGGTGGCGGCGCGGACCGCCACCCAGCGCCGTCGTCTGCGCTCGGGAGGGTCGGGTACCCGCCGTCAGATCCACCTCGGCTCCGATGAAGAAGCGGTCGCCGAATTCCTGACCCGAACCGGACAGATCGGACGATTCTCGTCGGTGGTCGTCGCCGATTGCGGCGACACCGGCGTGTCGCTCTACACCGTGGATCCGGCCGCAGGCCGGGTCGGGACGATCGAGAGGTCGACGGTGCTCAGCGGACGCCGGATCGACGAGGCGCTCGCCGACCACATCGCCGCGGAGGTGGACGGCGCCGACGCCGGCACCCGCACCAAGCGCCAGCGGGCCAAGCTGGTCAGCGCCTGCCGCACAGCGAAAGAAGAGGTCGCCGACCCCACGTCCGCCTCGGGTGCATCGACCGCGGGGCTGGGCTCATCGGCAGGATTGGCCGGGGTGTCGTTGACCTCGGCGACCGTCGAGCGCGTCGCCGGCCCGATGGTCGACGAGGCGCGCGAGGTGTTCGCCCGCTACCTCGCCGATCTCCGGTTGCGCGGTGACGCCCCCGACGCCGCGGTGCTGGTCGGTGGGTTGGCGAATCTCCCCGTCACCCGACGAATCGTGCCCGATGCCGGACTCGAACTCCTCACCCCGGCGTCGCCGGAATTGGCCGCGGCCACCGGTGCGGCGATGCTCGCCGGCAAGTCGGGAACCAACCGACTGGCCTTCATCGGCGGTCGCCGCGCGCGTAGCTGGTCGGCGGTACCGGTGGCGATCGTGGCCGGGATCATCGGTGCGATCGTGATGGCGGCGGTCGCCGTCGGCGCCACCGTGACCGACGACGCCGACCCGCTGCCTTCGCCGACGCGCACCGCCGATGCGCACACCATTGACACCACCCGGGATTCGGGATTCACGACGACGTCACATCACCAGACGACGTCGGTGGTGACCTCGGTCGCAGTGTCTTCGCCGACCTCGCCGGACGGGCACGAGCAACTCCCGAGTTGGGCGACGACCGAACTGCCGCTCACGACGTCGACGACCACCCTGACGCTGGTGCCCAACACCACCACGCCGTCGGTGACCACCCCGTCGACCACCACCCCGACCGGCCCGACACTGACCCCGTATCCGACGCTGCCGATCCCGTCCGGTCTGATCCCGTCCGGTCTGATCCCGAGCATCGTGCCGCCGCAGACGACCGCGCCGGGATTCGCTCCGGAAATCCGGCCCTCACAGCCGTCGTCGAGTACCGCGCAGGCGCCGAGTGCGGGGAATCCGGCGGAGACGACCACCACCACGCCCGCCCGCTGAGACGAGCCCGCCCACGACACCTGCAGGCGCGTGGGCGGGTCGGTCTGTGTCGGATGTGAGTGCGTCAGCGGCGAGCGAGATCCACGGTGCGCTTGAGGAGATCGGCGATCGCGTCGAACTCGGTGAGGAATCCGTCGTGGCCTTTGTCGGACCGGACCACCTGGAGCCCGCCGACGCAATTGCCGAGGCCCTCGGCGATCTCGGCCTGTAACCGCAACGGATACAAGCGATCCGAATCGATGCCGGCGACGATGGTCGGGACGGTGCACGAGGCGAGGGCGGCGGCGATCCCGCCCCGGTTGCGGCCGACGTCGTGGTGGTTCAGCACGTCGGAGAGCACCACGTAGCTGCCCGGATCGAAGCGCTCGATCAGCTTGTCGGCCTGGTGCTCGAGATAACTCTGAATCGCATAGCGACCGCCGAGAAGCGGATTCTCTTGCGCCTGAGGCGTATTGGCGAACCGCTCGTCGAGCTCACCCTCGAATCGGTAGGTGAGGTGGGCGATGCGCCGGGCGATCCCGAGGCCGGCGATCGGGGACCGTCCGGTGCCGTGGTAGTCGCCGCCCTGCCAGTCGGGATCGGAGGTGATGGCCGCGATCTGGGTGGTCTGCGTGCCGATCTGATCGGCGGTGGCACGCGCGCCGACCGCCAGCACCAGTGCGCTGCGGACCCGATCGGGGTACTCGATCGCCCACTCCAGCGCACGCGCGCCACCCATCGAGCCGCCGAGTACCGCGCCGATTCCCTTGATGCCGAGGGCATCGAGCAGGGCTGCCTCGGCACGCACCTGATCGAGCACGGTGATGTCGGGGAAGCGTGAACCCCAAGGCCGCCCTTGCGAATCCGGCGACGACGGGCCCGTCGACCCACGGCAGCCGCCGAGGACGTTGGCGGAGATGACACACCATTCGTCGGTGTCGATGGCCGCTCCCGGCCCGATCAGACCATCCCACCACCCGGGGGAGGGATGCTCGTCGGTGGGAGCGCCGGTGACGTGCGAGTCACCGGTCAGGGCGTGCAGGGTCAGGATCACGTTGTCCCGTGCAGGCGACAACGCCCCCCAGCGCTGGAACGCCAGGGTGACGTCGTCGAGTTGCTGCCCGTTGTCGAGAGACAACGACCCCAGACGCATTCGGACCATCTGCCCGTCGGGAACTCGTTCCCACTCGGGCTGATGCGTCGTGGTCGCCTGGGGGTCGATGCTCACCGACACGGGTGTTGTGCTCCTGTCCTCGAACTACTTGGCCGCCGCGAAACCCTGGTCGAGGTCGGCGATGATGTCGTCGATGCCCTCGATACCGACGGCCAGGCGCACCAGGCCGGGGGTCACGCCGGCAGCGAGCTGCTCCTCGGGGGTCAGCTGGCTGTGGGTGGTCGACGCGGGGTGGATGACCAGCGACCGCACGTCACCGATGTTGGCGACGTGGCTGTGCAGCGTCAACGCCTCGACGAAGCGCTTCCCGGCGTCGACGCCACCGGCGATCTCGAAGCCGATGATCGCGCCCTGCCCCTTGGGCGCGAGCTTCTGACCACGGGCATACCAGGGCGAGGACTGCAGACCGGCGTAGGCCACCGACTCGACCTGAGCGTGATCGGCGAGGTAGGCCGCGACCCGCTGCGCATTGGCGACGTGGCGCTCGACGCGCAGGCTCAGGGTTTCCAGTCCCTGGGCGAGCAAGAAGGCGTTGAACGGCGAGATCGCCGCGCCGGTGTCACGCAGCAACTGCACGCGCGCCTTGAGCGCGTAGGCCGGCGCACCGAGGTCGGCGAACACCGCACCGTGGTAGCTGGGATCGGGGGTGGTGAAGCCGGGGAACAGATCCTGACCATCACGCTGCACCCGCCAATCGAAGGTGCCGCCGTCGACGATGATGCCGCCGATCGCGGTGCCGTGCCCGCCGATGTACTTGGTCGCCGAATGGACGACGATGTCGGCGCCATGGGCCAGCGGGTTCAGCAGGTACGGGGTGGCGACGGTGTTGTCGACGATCAGCGGCACGCCGTTGCGATGGGCGACCTCGGAGATGCCCTCGATGTCGAGGATCTCGTTGTTGGGGTTGGAGATCGACTCGCCGTAGAACGCGCGGGTGTTGTCGCGGACCGCGGCCTGCCACGAATCGAGATCCTCGGGATCCTCGACGAAGCTCACCTCGATGCCGAGCTTGGGCAGCGTGTAGTGGAAGAGGTTGTAGGTCCCGCCGTAGAGACGCGGGCTCGACACGACGTGTCCGCCGTTCTCCACGATGTTGAGGATGGCGTAGGTCTCGGCGGCCTGACCGGACGCGACCAGCAGTGCTGCGACACCGCCCTCGAGTGCGGCGACCCGCTGCTCGACGGCGTCCTGGGTGGGGTTCATGATGCGGGTGTAGATGTTGCCCGGCTCGGCGAGGCCGAAGAGGTTGGCCGCGTGGGTGGTGTCGTTGAAGACGTACGACGTGGTCTGGTAGATCGGCAGTGCACGAGCGTTTGTGGCGGCGTCGGCCGATTGGCCCACATGGATCTGCTTGGTCTCGAAACTCCAGTTGTCGGCTGGGTTCTGGGCATCCGTGCCGTCATTGGCTACGTCAGACATGAAAATAGATCACTTTCTGCGGTCGGCAGGGTGTGGTGACCCTGATGGGGTCCGACCTTCGGACCCGCGCTTGCCGGGGATGCTCGTCGCGATCCCACAACCCGGTCATCACCCGGAGCACCCCACCGCGGTTGGAGGGTTGCCGATCAGCGAGCCGGGGCTTGACGCTGATACTCATGACCTGGCGACAAGGATATAACACGGTCGTCGTCGGCTGAGAACCCTCCTGCTCAGCCTGGTTTGCGTGCTGGACAGAAACGGTCCGTCCGGTTCGGGCGTGGCGGTAGGTGTCGCCCGGACGGACGAATCGCCGTCCTGATCTCGACCGATCCGCCGGAATCGGCCGCCCCGTCTGCCTACTCTTGCCACATCACGGTTCCCTCGCCCAAGGACGTGTCCGATGCGGCTCTCACCTTCCTTCGCCTCGCTCCGCGGCAGCATCTCGACCGGAGTGGTCGGGGCCGCGAGTGTGGCGCTCATCGCGGCCGCATTCTGGGGTCACGGGGTCGCGTCGGCGGAAACGGCGGCGGCGTGCAGTCAACCCGGTCGGGTGTTCATCGTCGGCGGTACGTGGAATTCCGACGGCTCCTATCTCGTGGGGATCGAACAGCGCTACACCGGGCACGGCGCCAACTGGGAGGAGCTGCCGAACAGTCCGTACTCCGGCGCGGGCGCCTACGAGATCGAGCAGGTCCCGTACTCCGCGACCATCTGGCCACTCGGGTCTGTCGGATACAACGCCAGCGAGGCCGAAGGGTCGGCCAACCTGGAGCAGGCCGTCGCCGCGTACCAGCAGCAGTGCGGTGCCGACAAGAAGATCGTCATCGCCGGCTATTCGCAGGGAGCGCGGTTGGCCGGCGACGTCCTCACCGACATCGGCGCGAATCGGCCGGTGACCATGGACGACGGCTCCACCTACGTCATCTCCACCACCGATTCCGACGGTGCACGCACGGTGTCGGGAGAGCTCTACTCCGATCCGCGGATGTCGGCGACGCTGTGGGGACAGGGGATCGAGGCGACCCTGGTCGGGATCATCCCCGGTCTGACCATGTCCGGAACCAGAGCAGTCACCGACTACGGGGGCCTGCCGGTGACCACCTACTGCATCGCGGGCGATCCGATCTGCGATCTCCCCGATCCGTTCCATGACCCGATCGGCGACCTCGACGCGCTCCTCGGCTACTGGGTCAAGCATGGTCAGTATCCGTTTCACATGTATCAATTCCCGGGTACCGGCACGACCTGGGACATGAACGGCGCGAACGAGCCCATGACATGTACGCAGAGCGGAGCGTTGCAGACCTGCACGATCGCCTCGCCCTCGTCGATGGCCATCCTCACCCAGAACCTCGTCGACGCCGTGGGCCTGCACTGGTCGGTCCCGGACCTCGTGGCCTACCGGTTCCGCCTACCCGACATCATCGGGATCACCCTCGCCGACTTTCAGCCGCCGATCCGGTGGGTCATGGACTGGTTTCCGCCGTTGCCGCAATTGGGCTACGGCGCGTACCTGCCGGATCTGTACGCCTTCGAGAACACCATCACCGGCGTGCTCACCTGGAACGGCGAGCTCTTCGAGCAGGGAGCCCAGGCGTTGCTCGCCAGCGGCAAGAGCATCGTCGCGCTGCCGCTCAATTTCGTGAGGTACTGGGTGGCGCGCGTCGTCGAGGGGATCACGACGGTGCCGAGGGGTTCGACGGGTGCGGGTGCGTCGGTGCTGTCGACCCCGACACATGTCGCGGTGCCGCTGGTTGCGTCCCAGCAGAGCGCAGTCGACGGTGAGACGGGCGCAGTCGACGGTGAGACGGGCGCTGTGGGCGATGAGGCGGGCGCAGTCAGCGGGACCGGGGGCGCTGTCGGTGAGGGCGGGGGCGCTGTCGGCGCAAGGCGGGCACCGGAGTCGAGCACGTCACCTGCTCCTAGTGCGTCACCTGCGCCGAGCACGTCACCTGCGCCGAGCACGTCACCTGCGCCGAGCACGTCACCTGCGCCGAGCACGTCACCGGAGTCGAGTTCGAGGTCCGAGTCGGGCGCGACGCCGTCGCCGTCGGCAACGTCGTCGCAGGAGAGTTCCGCGCCGTCACCAGGTGATGCCGGAAGCGGTTCCGCGCCCGATCAAATTACGGTGCCGACCCCGTCGTCGGTGAAGGAATCCGCTGCCGCCACACCGTGACGGGCGTCTCGATTCCGGTCCGACAAACCCGTGTGAACGAACTCACCCGCGTCGGCGGGAATCCGCGGCGGACGCGCCGTGGTTACGCCTCCCGTGTCGAAATCAGCCCATCCCACCTCCGCCGTGACCGCCGACGCGACGCCCGCGACCGGCGCGGCGCCGTCGGTGGCGTCCGATGATCTCGGTATTGCGTTGTCCGACAATGTTTCTCGTCGCCAGACGTCGCTACGCTGGGCGATCCTGGCGCTCGCGCTCGGCGGTTTCGGTATCGGGACCACCGAGTTCGTCGCGATGGGTCTGTTGCCCAATATCGCCGGCGCCCTCGATGTCAGCGAGCCCACCGCCGGGACGGTGATCTCGGCGTACGCGCTCGGCGTCGTGGTCGGTGCGCCACTCATCGCCGCCCTGACCGCCCGGATGTCGCGGCGCACCTTGCTGATCGGCCTGATGGTCGCCTTCACCGTCGGCAACGTCGCGACGGTGCTCGCGCCGTCCTTCGGCCTGCTGGTCGCGGCGCGGTTCGTGGCCGGTCTGCCGCACGGCGCGTATTTCGGGGTCGCCGCTCTGGTGGCAGCGCATCTCGCGGGTCCGGGCAGGCGCGCCAAGGCGATCGGGCAGGTCATGCTCGGCCTGGCGGTGGCCAACGTCGCAGGCGTGCCCATGGCTGCCTGGCTCGGTGAGCATTTCGGTTGGCGCAGTGCGTTTCTGGTGGTTGTCGTCGTCGGCGTGGCGACCGTCGCCGCCCTGATCCGCAGCCTGCCGTCGTTGCGTGACATGCGCGTCACCAACCCGGTCACCGAACTCGGTGCCCTGCGCCGCTCGCAGGTGTGGTTCACCCTGTTCATCGGAATCGTGGGTTTCGGGGGGATGTTCGCGTTCTACACCTACCTGAACACCACGTTGACCACACTCGGTGGCCTGCCGGTGGGGCTGGTCCCGCTCGCGCTGATGCTGTTCGGGCTGGGCATGGTCGTCGGCAACATCATCGGGGGGATCGCCGCCGACCGCAGCGTGTCGCGCTCGATCCTGGTGGGACTCGTTGGGCTCGCCGCGGTCTTGCTCTGCTTTGCCCTCTTCGTTCAGATCACTTGGGCTGCACTGGCGTTGACCTTCTTGGTGGGTGTCGCCGGCACCTCGATGGTGCCCGCGTTGCAGACCCGTTTGATGGATGTCGCCGAGGACGCCCAGACGCTGGCGGCGGCGCTGAACCATTCGGCCCTCAACATCGCCAATGCCGCCGGCGCATGGCTCGGCGGC